>NZ_JBEOOG010000017.1:0-68996 GCF_040308965.1 Pseudoalteromonas sp. MER144-MNA-CIBAN-0113 | reverse complement strand
ATCCGGAGCGGGAAATCGTGCAGGCTCAGGCAGCAGCATAAAACGGGAAAATCGGACAACTACCTTGAAAAACTCCGCAATTAACAGAGCCATGCATTTTATAAAGCTGGAAAACATTTGGGATATAAGAATTTGGACTTTTAGAGTGTCCACTTCTATCAACAATATCATAGCGATACCAGGCAGGGTTAAAATAACTAGGGGATGAAAAATCAAAACCGTCTACAACTACAAAACCTGTATTTGCAGCAGAATGTTCGAATGCCAAATCATAATTAGTTGTAAATAATTTAAGTCTTTGCTGCTTTGGACTTCTTCGACCTAAAGTTCGGATGAATTTATCATGGGAAAACCAATCATTTGAATTTATTTTATCTGTAAAGTTAGTTTCGTTTAAGATAACTGTTTTGGATTGATTTAAGAAAGAAGTAAGCTCTCCGGTTTTTGCTGCATTTGGAAACAAAGCAATATATTGATCACACAATGATAATAATAATTCGATATCATTCCACGGCTCATTTGTTTTTGAATCTCTTTTTTTCTGGTTTTCATCATATTTCACTGCATCAAGAACATCTTGAAATTTATCTGGATCTTGTTCTTTACACTTTTCCCATAGTTGCCCCATACTTGGAGCAATACCTTGAAATGTTAATGAGGTTCCAGAGCCAGCTAAGATAACTAAGTTATCAAAATCAAGTAAGTTACTAATACTTGAAATTAGTGATAAGTAACTTTCATTTTCACCTTTTTCAGGATCATCAATATTAATTAGTTCTGGATTTTTAATTCCATCTGTTCTTTTTATAAATGCCGATAGAAAATTTACTTCACTCATTTATACATCCCTATTCTTATATTTCTATTCAATAAATAACACATGTAACTCCAAATTTCATACACTCGATTCATTTGATAAACCAACACTTCACTTCCTCAACAACTGACTAATAGGCATCCGTTCAGTAAACTTGGTTGCTATAAACGGATCTTCATCTTGGGCGCTTTCAGGTTTGTATAGTGAGTAGCGCTCGACTTCACTTGCTGTAATTTCTGCAACAGGCAAAGTAAATGGGTTTGGCACATCAGGAAACAGTACTTCAAATGCTTTAACTAAATGCTTGGTTGTGAGGGTTTTCGCGTTATCCATTAATGCATAAAGTACGGCATCATCTAAAAAGTATTTTAATGTTCTAAAGCAACCTTTTGATAAGGAGAACAAAGCAAATACTGTTGCTTGCTCACTTAAATTTGGTTTTTCGGTAAATGGCATACGGTTGGCTAGGCCAATTATTAACTGCACAAAGTGCTTTGGGTTTTCTGATAGTTTAAAATAAGGCAGCTGCCGCCTTACTAATAAACGCGATGACCATTGAGGCTCGTCTGCTATTTTTTCTGCCCACGGCATACCTACCAATACAATTGATACACCCGCTTCATCGTTAATGTATTTTAATCGGTTGGCAATCTCGCGGCGTTTTTTACCTTGGTTATGCTCAATTAACTCTTGAAACTCATCAATAATTATAAGCTCTGTGCCACACGTTTTTAGACATTTTATTAATGATGTGGTTAAGCGAGTGCCGTTTATTCGTAGCTTACGCTCTGTGCTGCCTACTTGCCCTAAGTCTTTAAGAAGCTCCGCTAAAGTAGATTCTAATGTCGGATTGCTAGGTATGCGGCTTACTAATACAGGGTGATTCATCACTCCATTAATGAATTGCGGTAAATGTCGTTCTTTATATTGCTTGATCAGTGCAGTTTTACCTGTGCCTGTATCGCCATTTAAAAGCATGCAGGGCTTTTCGCCCGCTAACCCTTTACCAAGTCTTAATCTGTCGAAGTCGTTAAATACCGTGCTTATTATTGGGTATTCAATAAATACATCACGAAACTCATTCAGCTTTTCTTTTTGTTTATCGGTCAGCATAATTAAAATCCATCAAGGTCTGAGATAAAGTCATCCCAGCTATCAGTTGGTTGCTCTTTAGATGCAACCTTTTTGGGCTCTACTGGCTCGCTCTGAGCTATTGATTTTTGTGAGTCACTACTAACATTTTGATGCTTAGCTAACGCTTTACCCCCTTTTACCTTTGAGTTTTTTGGCACATTTTTTAGCTCTTCAAACTCGTTTTGAATTTTGTTATGAATGAACATACGCGCTTTTGCTAAGCCTACATTATCGATAGAGCCCGAAATAAAATCACGATGAATGCGTATATTTATTTTGTGCTGATTCAAACTTAAATTTTGGCTGTAACCGTTTGGATCTATGCATGGCACTTTTATGTAATGCTCTAGCTTATCGAGGTAAACATATATATAAGAAATATCATCGGGGTTTAATTTAATTAAAACTTCTTGAGATACTTTGTGGCTAAACTGCTTTCTATAGTTCGCCAGTTCAGTACTGTCGTAGCTAAGGTTTTCTAGCCGTATCCCACCTTTACGAAGCACCCTATGGTTTGAAATACTGAGTACAACATCTAGTTGTTGAAGATCAGTATCACTTAGCATTGTTGGTGGTAACGTACTAAAGCCTTGCTCCCATAGTTGGCTAGGTATGTACTTAAAGCGGCTGTCAGCATCTTGATGGTAAACGTCTACTACCCATTTATGAAATAACTGCATAAAAGTTGTAAATCGCATGATTGCATCTTTTTTGGGATTGTATTCATGCTTTTGTAAAATGTTGGAAAAGGTTTTACCTGGAATAGGGTCTAATAATTCAGTGTTAATTGTACCGAACATACGTTCTACAAAGGGTTTTAACCAAGGCTTTGCAACAGGGTTATACTGAGTATTAATGCCTATTTCTTCACAAGCAAGTTCAAGGCTGTTACTCCAAAATTCAGCGCCATTATCAACAACGAGTGTTTCAATTTTGCCAGCACACTTCCACTCATTAATCGTATCGGGGTATAGTTTTGCCACTTCATTTTTAGGTTTCATGGCATTTAGCATTGCTCGCCTCACTGCATCATAGCTAGGCTCACTGAAGCTAAAGTAATAGCCAACAATGCAATGGCTATACACATCTACTAACATAGTGAGTGTTGGCCGACCAAGTGGGATATGCAGCTCATCATCTAATAAGATAAGATCAAGTGGCGTATGGTCAATTTCAACTTTTTCGAGTATTCGGGTAGGCCTTTTATGCCCTTCTACTTTATTAAACGCAATATCAGCAAGGCGCTTGCCATAACGCGCAACCATCACCTCGTATTGTGGTAAGTTATCTACTCTGTTTTTAAATGCTTTATATGTTAAAGGTTTTAAATCACTGCCCACAACACTGTCGTTTTCAATAATAACTAAGTCTGCGTAATACTTATAAGCCGAAGAGACAAAAGGCTTTTCTTTTACTAAGTAACGTTCAAGCGCTTTTTCAAAAAACTTGTCGGTGGCTGTATCGCGCTCCCTGTTACCCTTTTTTTGGTGGCTTGGTATTAGCGCCATGATATTTTTATCGGCACTTATATAAGCGCTATACCATCGTGCTGCTGTTCTCCAGCTGGGCTTTTTTTCTCCCTCAACTTCAGGCATTACTTTCAATAAAGGCTCAAGGTTTTTTTGTGTCCAACCACCTTGAATATTAGCCTCAAGCCATTGAATATATTTAAACTTAGCAAATGTTGTATTTTTAATTTTTTCAGGAAGGGCTTGTAAATCTTTGGCGTAATTTTGAGGTAGTTTGGTTTCTACTTTTGGTAATGGCTGGTTAAACTCATCATCAAACAAACCGTCATTAAACATTATTAGACCAAATGGCTGTTTCTATTGATATTTCATTTGTAGTTAAGTCGGCAAATAACTGCCCTAATGATAATAAGCGTAGCACTGTAGCAAGTATCTCACCGGCAGTTACTTTTAAAAAGCTAACTAACTGGCCCACTTTAATAGAGCCGTATTGCTTAACAAGTTCTAGCACCGATGCTTGCAGATCTGTTAAAGACTGTAAACCAGAGTAGCGATGTAAAAGCTTTAAATTATTGAGTGTTGGATATACACGGATTTGCTTATCAGTAACCAGTATTAAGTCACGTCCATCTTGCTTAGCTATGGCTTGCTTTTCAATAAAACGTGCACGAAAGTCTTCGTCGGCAATTTTGCTTTGCGGTTTTACTTCTATAAATTTTTGCGTACCGTCTGTATGGGTAAGTAAAAAGTCAGGTGTGTAACGGCAAGTACGGTTATCAAACTCATATTCGTAACCTAGTGGCTGTGCTTCAAATGCGGCTATTGATGGTGAAAATTCAAAATGGAAACAAGCATCAAACTCTAAAGAGGATTCGACTAAACAAGTAGATTTATTTTTTTGACTAGCAAATTTATATAGGTTTTTAACACGAGAGTGTTTGAGTTTTCTTCTGTGCATGTTAGTCAACCATCTAACCATTTGGTTAAATACTAGACTATGCCACCTTATACTTCCAATTTATGCCATCTTTTAGTACAAATATGTCAACTTATACTTCAAACAACACCAAATGAGGAATTTGGGTGGCAGTCTTACCAGCCACATCTCGGCACACACGTCACAAACTGTGGCTGCTCCCTTCCGGGCCTGACCAGGTTCGCCTGCTAGTGTTGCGAGAGGACCAATAAGACTACCATTGAGGGCCTTGGTTGGCGCGATTGAGATTATCTCTACTTTTGCTCTGTTATTCAAGGGATAATCAAAAAAGAAAGTGCGATTGCATACTTCATATACAATCGCAGTCTATTTAGGTGTTAAAGCGATTATTAATTGCTCTCTAACTCTGCTTTTATGTTACGTAGTGCCGCTTTTACTTTTTTCATATTCTCTGGGCCCATGCGTAAAAGTTGCTTTTGCGCTGCGGGTAATTGTTCCCATTCAGAAAACGCATACTGATAAGTCACTGAGTCACGTAATAGAGGTAAACTGCCTTTTGGCTCAG
This sequence comes from Pseudoalteromonas sp. MER144-MNA-CIBAN-0113, assembly GCF_040308965.1. NCBI lineage: Bacteria > Pseudomonadati > Pseudomonadota > Gammaproteobacteria > Alteromonadales > Pseudoalteromonadaceae > Pseudoalteromonas > Pseudoalteromonas sp. MER144-MNA-CIBAN-0113. The sequence goes on along the minus strand of NZ_JBEOOG010000017.1, from coordinate 64,074 downwards.
GAGTATCAAGTAACAGGTCAATGGCATCTTCAAGTGTTTGAGTAAACTCATCATCACTATAGCCAATTTCAGTGTATGCGCTGTTGATCAGCGGTTTATATTCTTCATATAAACGCACAGCTTGTGCTGCACTCATACTTGTTAATATTTTTACATACGGGGTATAGCGTTCATAACTATTAGGGTCAATTGTTAAAATATCGCCTTCGTTTACACGAAAACCCTCTTCTAACTTTGCAACTGGGGTGTGCTTGGTAGCCACTTTGCCTTTTGCTAAATTATCGATAAACACCACACCACGACGAATAACATCATCATTTAGCACTAAGCTCATCGCTACATCACCCAAATATTCATCTAATTTTGCAATGACTACAGGGTCGCTGTCGTTTAACGTTGGTAAAGGCACAATCTCGGCTTCGGGCTCAACCTCTGGACGCTGAGCTGGAACGGCTAATTCGGCAGGTTTTTCAGGTTTAACAGAAGGCGCACCCACCACAGGGTCGTTTTCAGGCTTTAGCTCCATAATAGGTTGCTCTTTTACCGGTTCTTCAACCTGCATTACTGTTTTTGGAGATTCACTTGGTTTTAATAAAACAAACGCAGCGACAATAATGATGATTAGTAAAATTACCCCTGCAAAGATAAGGTTGTTATTCGGCGGACGTTTTTGAACATCTGATTCTGATGGTTTATCTGACATACGAACTCCATAAATATAAAAATGCGATGCTGTTTAGAGTACTCTAAACAGGTTTAATTCATTAACTCCACTAATTATTTATTAATGTAGCTAATGTATCCTTTGATTCTTCTAGCTTAAAGACTTACAGTGCATAAATAAAGTAAAGACAGTGAACAGTTTAAATACGTAACATGAAAATTAAGCAAGTCGATCCTAGTAAACCTAAAATTGCCTTATTACTTACAGGTGGTGGTGCCCGAGCGGCTTATCAAGTCGGCGTATTAAAAGCCTTAGCGCAAAGTATGCCCAGAACTGCCCCGCTGCCCTTTAGAGTGATAAATGGTACATCTGCTGGCGCAATTAATTCTGCGGCGTTAGCGTGTTACGCTTCATGTATGCATTTAGCCGTTAGAAAGCTAGAGACAGTATGGAAAAACTTTTCCACCTCTATGGTATATAAAAGTGACTTTTTGAGTGTGTTTGGTCATATTACTCGTAATATTTTAACTAGTTTTCAGTCTGAGCATATAAACCATCCACCGGCGAGCTTATTAAATAATCGGCCACTTAGAAAGCTATTAAACGATATTCTTGATTTACATCGAATTGAACGTAACTTACATCGTGACTACTTAGAGGCGCTGTCGATTACAGCATCTAGTTATACGACCGGTGATTCTGTTGCTTTTTTTCAGTCAAATACGCAGCATTCTTGGCAGCGAGCAAAACGCGAAGGTCGCGCTACGCGAATTAATGTTGAGCATTTAATGGCCTCAAGTGCTATTCCTATGGTTTTTCCTAGTGTAAATATTTATAACCACTACTTTGGTGATGGTTCTATACATCAACTTTCACCTTTAAGCCCGTCTATTCACTTAGGGGCAAATAAAATATTTATTATTGGTGTTGAACAACCCAAGGAGCCTCACCCTCCAGGTTACTCTGCGCATTTCCCCGGGCTTTCTGCTGTAGCAGGCCACTTACTCGACAGTGTATTTACCGACACTATGCAATCTGATTTAGAACGATTAGATCGAGTAAATCGTACGCTGGGGTTATTACCCGATAGACAAAAGCATCAAGAGTTAAAACAAATAGACAGCTTTATCATTAACCCCTCGCAAAACTTTAATGCAATTGCAGCGCAATACTATGATGATATGCCTTGGGCAATTAAAGTGTTACTGCGTATGATCGGGGTTAAAAAACGCTCTCAGTCGAGTTTGACCAGCTATTTGTTATTTGAAAAACGCTACACCCAGCATTTAATTCAAATCGGATACGACGATGGTATGAAACAACTCCCTGAAATCAGAAAGTTCTTAGAGCTAGAGTAAGTTTTTTTTGCTTGATGGGCTACTCTATACCATCAAGTAAATAATGCTCAACACGTTCTACACGCCGTGGTTTACCTTGCAGCACTAGAATATCATTAGCATACAATATTGTGTGTTCTTGTGGTGTGTCTATTTCTTCGCCCTCGCGGCGAAGCGCCTTAATTAGCACTTTTCTTTTTGCTAAATTGAGTTCGCTAATTGCTTTATTAACCGCAAATGCTTTATCTGGTAAGGCTATTGCATGTAAATACTCTAAACGCTCTGGCAAGTTGGTATCGCTGTCAATATTTTCGCCGGCAAAAAAGCTATGCAATAATTTATAACGGTTTCGTCGCTCACTACTAACACGGCGAATAATACGGCTCATTGGCACACCAGACATTGACAAAACATGCGACACCAACATTAAGCTTGCTTCAAGCGCCTCAGGCACAACCTCAGTAACCCCTAGCGCTTTTAAGCGCTCTAACTGACTATCATCACGGGTTCTTATGAGTATTTTAACCTTAGGTGCAACCTGTTTAATGGCATTAATGACTATTTGAGTTTGTTGAAATTCGGTAAAAGTAATAATGACTAGTCGCGCTCGCTCTACCCCCGCACACTTTAAAATATCTTTTTGCTCAACATGACCAAATATTAAAGGCTCGCCCGCCGCTTTTCCTTCTTGTACTAAAATGGGGTCGCTCTCTATTGCCACATAATCAATTGCCTCTGGGGATAAAAAGCGGGCAATAGTTTGTCCTACTCGAGAAAAACCGCATATCACCACATGGTTATGATAAAGCGTGCTACTTTGAAGCTCGTCTTCAAAGGCAAACTTTGCGCGCTCTAACATGCCTAGTCGTTTTAAAATAAAAGGAGTTTTATCAATTAAATAGGGCGTAAGCGCCATAGAAATTACGCCCATGGCAATTAAAAATGATACTTGCTCAACGCTCAGCAAGTTATGCTGTGCAGCGAGTGCAATTAACACAAAGCCAAACTCACCCATTTGCCACAACATTATAGCGCACGCTAACGCATCTTTTTTTCGCTCTCCCATAAATAAAGAAGATAACATCACTACGGCAATTTTTAAGATTAAGATGCCCATCAAGGCAACAATAATAATACCCGCATGATCAACAACAAAACCAATGTCTAACTGCATCCCCACGGTTACAAAAAATAACCCCATGAGAATATCGCGAAACGGGCGAATATCCGCCTCTAATTGATGACGATAGTGGCTCTCCCCTAGCATCATGCCTGCTAAAAAAGCGCCTAATGCCATTGATAAACCAAAGGAGTATGTGAGTAACCCTGCAAACAAAGACACCAATAACGTGGTTAATACAAACAGCTCATCGCTTCGTGCTAGTGCCACTTCTTTAAACACCTTGGGCAAAACCCACTTGCCAATAGCCCATAGCAATACGCACACAAACGCGCCTTTAGTCAGCGCAAACAGTAATGCCCAACCAATACTATTGGGATCACTGCTGGCAAATAAAGGCAAAATAATGAGTAACGGCACAACCGCAATGTCTTGAAATAGTAAAACACCGATTGCCAATTGCCCTCGGCGTTTATTTAAATCACCACTCTCTTTTAATAATTTAGCAACCACTGCCGTAGAGGAGAGCATAATAATAATGCCGATGGTAAAACTAGTTAATAAACTAAAATTTAATAAATAAAGGATTAAAATAAGCAAGATACTGCTGACTATGACTTGCAATGAGCCTAAGCCAAATACGATATTTCGCATTGCCATTAAGCGCGATACAGAAAACTCCAGCCCTAAACTAAATAACAAAAACACAATACCCAGCTCAGCAATAAAGTCCATTTCATGGCTTTGTGCCATCCAACCAACACCATGGCCACCAGCTAGTAAACCTACCGCTAAATAAGCTAATACAGGGGGAAGCCCTATTCGCTTAAATAGCCATACAAATAGAACCGCAGCAACTAAAAGTCCAAAAACCTGAGCATTAATATTTTGCAATGCAATCCTTATAATCAATCAATGGAATGTAACTTAACTATAGCAACCGTATAAGTTTCAGCCAGAATGTAAATATGGCATATAACCTGCTTAGTTATAAAAAGTAATACTATAGGGGGAAGAAATAGTGGAAAACGTTCATATTTTGACACAACGTATCTCTGGTCGCGGCGAATTTTTGCCGTTCTCAGCAGAGCAATATAATAGCAATACACCGACAGCACTGCATGAGCTAGCAGCTAAACTGCAAACGAGCTTAGTTTTAGAAGATATTTTAGGAACGTTTGCAAATTTTGCAAAACAACTGCTTAATTTTTCTGGTGTGCATTTTAAAGCAACAAGTATTGATGTAAAAACACCCAATAGTGATGTTGAAAATCCAGCGTACTCGTTTGATTTAAAAGTTGAAAATGAGTACTTAGGCACATTAACTTATTATACAAAATATCCGCTTAGTGCGGCTATTGAGAAAAAGCTTCAACACTTTCATAGTGTACTAATTTATCCATTGCGCAATGCGCTTATGTATAACCGTGTATTAAGGCTAGCCACAAAAGATTCATTAACCGGATTAAACAACCGTAGTCAATTTAATGACATGTTGCTACAAAAGCTTGAAAATCATCGACGTAACGGTCATTCGTTTAGTTTAATGCTGCTTGATTTAGATAATTTTAAGCAAGTAAATGACAACTATGGTCATAAAATTGGCGATGACGTTTTAATCGAGTTTGCTGCGGTTTTATCTAGTAGTATTAGGGGGACTGATTCGGTATTTCGCTTTGGTGGCGATGAGTTTTCAATATTAATCGAAGACCCGGCTTTTACCACCAATAAAGTGGTGGCTGAACGTATTATGCGTTTAGTCAGAAACTCACCGATTATGTCTAAATACAACGTCACAGCCAGTATTGGTTTTACGCTGACTAATAGCGACGATTGCCAGAACGAGATATTTTCTCGCGCAGATAAAGGCTTATATAAAGCAAAAGCATCTGGGCGAAACTGCGCAAAAGCCTATTAAGTAATAAAAACATTATTTTTAAAAAGCCTAGCCTCCCCCGCTGGGCTTTTTTACGCTACTTTTTTAATATCACGTGCTTATAAATGAGCAACATGGCGCAAAAGCCAAAAAAGAAGCCACTGAGTAAATTAAGCAATGCGGCAATTGTCGCAAGCGGTGTAAAAAGCACTAACAGTAATGGCATACTCACCCCTAAAATGAAAAATACGCCCCCTTTACCTAACCAATAGGCAAGTAAAATGGCGGCACATACCATACCGCCCAACACAGCGTAGCCTAATGTAATTATATTAAGGGTTAAAAATACATTCGCTAAAACCGCAATCAATAGCGTAATTAATATGCCAGTAGGTGCCTTATTTATAAGCGACAGCCCAACATGAGGTTGTTGACTCATGATTTATACTCCCAAATAAAACCAGTATCATCTTTGTGGTTATCACTAATAAAATAGCCAACCACTTGAACTAGCTCATCATTGTAAAAAATTAATGGAATATCAGCACGTAGCCAAGGCGCTACTTTTGCATCTTTAAACCAATGCTTAAGGGTATTACTGCCGGGCTTTTTTAGTGGTTTAATACGCGCACTATTACAGTTAAAACGAACACTGACTTGTTCATCAGGTTTAGGGGCGCGTATACCTATTCCCTGCAGGCATTGTAGTATTTTTCCGTCATTCAGCACTAGTTCGTGACTTGTTACGCGTTCAATATTAACGGCTAAAGGCCTCGGTTGCACAAAATACAGATAACCTTGGTGGCGGCGTATTTGCCCACCGCTTAGCTCAATAACCATTTGCGCATCAGCTTGCGCATGAATAGCCTGACTCATTATTTGCATTAACTGTTTTTGCGAAGGCATGGTATGGGTAAATAGAGCCAGCCATGCGCGCAGAAGATTCGCAATGCGAATAGCGCTGTAATGAGCCATATTTTGTATATTAAGCGCCTGATGTTGGTTAATACACTGTGCGAGATCTTGCTGGGTATATTCATCAAGCAGTGCTTGTTGCTGTTGTAATAATTCTATACTACGGGCTGTACACTGCTCAAACCCAGTAAAACGCTCTGCCAACTTGGGCACGATTTGTTGACGCAAAAAATTACGATCAAAGCATTCATTGGAGTTTGATTCATCAGTAATATGGCTAATATTAAATTGCTGCGCAAACGCTTCTATGTCGCTGCGTTTTACCCCAAGTAATGGCCTATAGCACTCACGGCCACTTTCAAGCACGCGAGTTTGCTGCATAGCGCCGAGCCCTTTTAAGCCTGAGCCGCGCTTTAAACGAAGTAGAAATGTCTCTACTTGGTCATTTAAATGCTGGCCTAACAAAATAACACTATCACTTGGGCTGTGTTCATCAAGCGCTTGATAACGCGCTTCGCGAGCCTGCGCTTCAATACTGGTGCGCGATTTCGGCTCAATAATGACGTTTACCGCCTTAAAACCAATTGAAAGCTGCTCACAGCGTGCTTGACAAAATTGCTGCCAGTGATGGGCGTTATCACTTAAGCCATGATTGACATAAATTGCACTTAAATCTAATTGCGGGTACTGCTGTTTTAACCCATGCATAATATGCAATAGCACGACCGAATCTACCCCACCAGATAAGGCTACTGTAAATATGAATTGCCCATTTTCTAAGTAGTAATTAAGGGCTTTTTTTACCTGCAGATAAATAGGTGTTTTGTGCATTAATATACCCAATGAGTAAATTGCTAATAACCCGAACAATAAAGGCTCTACGTTACGGTATTTAAAAAAAAAAAAAAGCCGCATAGGCGGCTTTTTTCTCTATTTAACCTGAACTTTGGTTAAGAGATTTACTAACATATTGAATCATAGTAATAATTAGATTTATTCTCTCTAGCCAGAGATTTAAAGTGAAAACAAGGCGAATTTTCGCGTCAATAGCTGGCCTATTGCAAGTAAATTCAACGCAGTTAGCGCTGAAAATAGCTGCTTGAGATAGATTTATTATCCAGAGTTCAGGTTATTTAGCTACATTTAGCTATTTTTAACAATAACCAAACGACATTAAACGCTTGTAACGTTGATCAAGCATCTCTTCAAGCGACAACGCTTGTAGGTCTGCTAAATCGCGCTTAAGGCGTACTTTTAAGTTACGCGCCATCGCATCATAATTACGGTGCGCGCCGCCTAGAGGCTCTTCAACTAAATTATTAATTAAATCTAGCTCTTTAACACGCTCTGCTGTTACACCCATTGCCTCTGCAGCCAATGGTGCTTTGTCAGCACTTTTCCATAAAATAGAGGCACAACCCTCTGGTGAAATAACCGAGTAAGTGCTGTATTGCAACATGTTTACTCTGTCGCCCACACCAATGGCTAATGCACCACCTGAACCACCTTCACCAATAACAGTACAAATTGTTGGTACTTTAAGTGCGGCCATTACTTTTAGGTTACGTGCAATTGCTTCAGACTGACCACGCTCTTCAGCGCCAACACCAGGGTATGCACCTGGGGTGTCGATAAAGGTCATAATTGGCATTTTAAAACGCTCTGCCATTTCCATTAAGCGCAATGCTTTACGGTAACCTTCAGGTTTTGGCATGCCAAAATTGCGTTTAATCTTTTCAGCAGTACCACGGCCTTTTTGCTGACCAATCACCATTACTGGCTCACCATCTAAACGGGCTACGCCGCCTAAAATGGCAGGGTCGTTAGCAAACGTGCGATCACCCGCAAATTCGTCAAATTCCGTGAAAATACGCTCGATATAATCTCGAGTATAAGGACGCAACGGATGACGTGCTAACTGTGATACTTGCCAAGCGCCTAGTTCAGAGAAAATTTTCTCCTTCATTTGTGCGCTCTTTTCTTTAAGTTTGCTGACTTCCTCTTCTAATCCAAGGTCTAATTCGCCAGCGCGGCTTACATTTTGTAATTCTTCAATTTTTGCTTCTAATTCTGCAATTGGAAGCTCAAAATCAAGATAATTGAGGCTCATGCTCTAAACTACCTAATTAGTTAAATTCTAGTTCTACATTTTGCGCTGCCATCAGCGATAACTTATGAATTAAGTCGTCACTTGGCGTAACACACCATTCGATCCCTAGGGTCAATTGCACCAACGCATCGGGGCGTTGATAATATACCTTGATCGGACACGTTCCCATTTTGTATGGTTCGAGTACTTTTTGTAATTTGTCGAAGAAACCAGCCTCGATCTGCACCATATTCAGCGTCATCTTAATCGCTTTTATACGCTTTTCACGCGCCTGAGCAATGGTGTTTATTTCTCTGGCGGTCATTGTAATACCACCAGAGAAGTTATCAAAGCTGACCTGTCCGGATATCACCAAAATATTGTTGATTTGCAACATATCTTGGTACATTTCAAACTGTTCTGGAAACAAGCGTACATCAATTCGGGCGCTTTTGTCATCTAAAGTTATCAGCCCCCAACGATTTCCTTTTTTATTAATTAAGGTTCTCGCTGCAATCACTAAACCTGCTCCAGTTGAGAGCACATCACGATTAGTTGGTTGTAAGTCGATGAGTCGACCACTGGTGTAATGCCCAAGCTCTCGTCGATACTGGTTTATAGGGTGACCGGTTAAGTAAAGGCCTAGGGTGTCTTTTTCGCCATCAAGCCACTGATTATCCGTAAGCGGTGTCGCTTTTATAAACGCTTGCTCTACTTCATCAGGCTCTGTAGCAAGTAAACCAAATAAATCACTTTGCCCTAATAATTCAGCTTTGTTGTGCTGATCGGCTGCGCGCATCGCATCTTTTAAGCTGGCTAATAGTGTTGCTCGCCCAGGTTGAGTTTTTTCAGGCCCTAGTTGGTCTAATGCGCCTGCATAAATTAATTTCTCGGTAACGCGTTTATTTAAGCGTTTTAAATCAACACGCGCACAAAAATCAAATAGGTCTTTAAATGGGCCGCCTTTTGCTCGCGCCTCTAATATGGCATCAACCGGCGCTTCACCCACACCTTTAATTGCCCCTATGCCGTAAACAATCTCACCTTGAAGGTTAACAGTAAACTTGTATTCACCGGCGTTTACATCGGGCGGTAACAAAGTGAGTTTCATGTTTTCACATTCATCCACCAGCGTGACTATTTTGTCGGTGTTATCCATATCAGCCGACATTACCGCCGCCATAAACTCGGCCGGATAATGCGTTTTCATCCACAGCGTTTGATACGATACTAATGCATAAGCTGCTGAGTGAGATTTGTTAAAACCGTAACCCGCAAACTTTTCAACCAAGTCAAATATTTTTATTGCCAGTTCGCCGTCAATACCGTTGTTACGTGCGCCTTCTTCAAAGGTTGAACGCTGTTTTGCCATTTCTTCAGGCTTTTTCTTACCCATAGCACGACGTAACATGTCGGCGCCGCCCAGTGTATAACCGGCCAGTACCTGCGCTATTTGCATAACTTGTTCTTGATACAAAATAATGCCGTATGTCGGCTCAAGAATCGGCTTTAAACTTTCGTGTTGGTATTGCGCATCGGGATATGAGATTTCTTCTCTGCCGAGCTTTCGGTCGATGAAGTTATCTACCATGCCTGATTGCAGTGGACCTGGGCGGAACAAGGCCACTAAGGCTATCATATCTTCAAAGCAATCGGGCTTTAATCGGCGAACTAGGTCTTTCATGCCGCGTGATTCTAGCTGGAATACCGCGGTGGTTTCAGCGCGCAGCAGTAGTTCAATACTTTTTTTATCATCCAATGGAATGGTGTTGATATCGACCGGCTGCTTGCCTTCACGCTTTAAGCGCTCATTGGTCATATCCAGCGCCCACTGTAAGATGGTCAGCGTACGTAAGCCTAAAAAGTCAAACTTAACCAAACCGGCGGTTTCTACATCGTTTTTATCAAACTGAGTAACCGGAAACTTGCCTTCATCATCACAATAGAGCGCAGCAAAATCGGTAATCGTGGTCGGCGATATTACAACCCCTCCTGCGTGTTTACCGGCATTACGGGTACAACCCTCAAGAATACGACACATGTCGATTAAGTCTTTAACTTCTTCATCGCCGTCGTAGGCTTCTTGCAAACGAGGTTCAACGTCAAACGCTTTAGCCAGTGTCATCCCAGGGTCGCCCGGAATAAGCTTAGAAATACGATCAACAAATCCATAAGGATGACCAAGTACCCGGCCTACATCGCGTATAACCGCTTTGGCCGCCATAGTACCAAAAGTAATAATTTGCGATACCGCATCACGGCCATACAAGGCCGATACGTGATCAATTACTTCATCACGCCTATCCATACAAAAATCGACATCAAAGTCGGGCATAGAAACACGTTCTGGATTCAAGAAGCGCTCGAAGAGTAAATCGAACTCTAGTGGATCAAGGTCGGTAATTTTAAGGGCATAAGCTACTAAGGAGCCCGCACCTGAACCACGCCCTGGACCTACAGGAATATTGTTATCTTTACTCCATTGAATAAATTCCATTACGATCAAGAAGTAACCAGGAAATCCCATTTGGTTAATTACATCGAGCTCTATCTTTAAACGCTCATCGTATTCGCCGCGTTTTTCTTGGCGTTCTTGTTCATCAGGAAATAAAAATTGCAGTCGTTCTTCAAGTCCATCTTGTGAGACTTTAACCAAAAACTCATCAATTTTTAATGAGCCTGTAGGGTAATCTGGTAGGAAATACTCACCTAATTGAACGGTTACATTACAGCGCTTTGCGATTTCTACGGTATTTTGTAACGCCTCTGGAATATCACTAAATAGCTCTGCCATTTGTTCTGGCGTTTTTAGGTATTGCTCTTGTGAAAAACGCTTTGGTCGGCGTTTATCATCTAGGGTATAACCATCAAAAATAGCCACCCGAATTTCATGGGCTTCAAAGTTTTCTGGCTTTAAAAATACCACTTCATTGGTAGCCACTACTGGCAGTTGCTCTGTGGTTGCAAGCTCCACTGCCATGTGCAAATAATTTTCTTCTTGAGCACGGTTGGTGCGAATAAGCTCAATATAATAATGATCGCTGAAGTGCTGTTTATAAAAGCTTACCACCGACTCAACAATAGCGGGGTTGCCTTTTATTAATGCTTTTCCTAAATCGCCATCTTTTGCACCCGAGAGTATGATGAGCCCCTCTTTTAAATCAACTAACCATTCACGGTCAATCACTGGGCGATGAAACACATGACCACGTTGGTAGGCTTTAGAAATTAATAAGGTGATATTTTTATAGCCAGTGTTATCTTTAGCTAATAACGTTATTCGGCTTGGCTCATCAGGAAACTCAGGACTACGTACCCAAAAGTCAGCGCCAACAAGTGGCTTGATACCTGCGTTATGCGCTGCGCCATAAAAACGCACTAAACCACAAAAGTTCATTTGATCGGTAATTGCCAGCGCTGGCATTTCAAGCTCTTGTGCTTTAGCAACAATTGGTTTGGTTTTTGCCAAACCATCAACCATCGAAAAGTCTGAGTGCACTCGTAAGTGAACAAAATCAGGAGCTGCCATAATTACTCCTTACCCGAAAGCGCAAGTACACGCTGCACCGGTTTAAAGCTCTTACGATGCTCATCTATAGCACCGTATTGTTCAAGCGCTGCAAAGTGTGCTTTAGTCGGATACCCTTTATGCCCTGCAAACCCATACTGTGGATAGCGCGCATCAAGTTCAATCATTTCATCATCACGGGCCACTTTTGCTAAAATAGACGCGGCTGATATTTCAGCGACTAAGCTATCGCCTTTCACCACTGCTTGAGCAGGCATAGCCAATTTAGGAAGGCGGTTTCCATCTACAAACACAAATTCAGGCACTGTGCTAAGTGCTTCCACCGCGCGGCTCATGGCAAGCATGGTGGCTTGTAATATATTTAGCTCATCTATTTCGCTTGGGCTACAACGACCAATGGCGTAACACAGTGCTTTTTCTTTTATTTCGATGGCTAATAATTGGCGTTTTTTATCCGTTAATTTTTTAGAATCGGCAAGGCCTGCGATTGGCTTAGCGGGATTTAAAATAACAGCGGCAGTAACCACATCACCCACCAGCGGTCCACGACCCACTTCATCTACGCCGGCAATTAGGGTTACATTAGGTCGTTCAATTTGCATTTATTAACTCCGCCACTGCATTTGCAGCTTGTTTACTTGCATCTAATCTAATTTTTTCATGTATGGCTAAAAAGCGGGCTTTTAATTCTTTATTATCGCTATTTAGCATAGGAGTGAGTGCCGCGGTTAAATTAGCCACATTACACTCACTTTGTAAAAACTCTGGTACTAATTCTTCGTCTGCCAATAAATTTGGAAGCGAAAAATATTTAATATTAAAGGTAAATAAGGTTTTAAAAATCCAATAACTTAGTGGTTTAATTTTATAACCAACCACCATTGGCTTTTTGTATAACATGCCCTCAAGCGTTGCCGTACCTGATGCCAGTAATATAGCATCGGCGGCTTGCATAGCTAAATTTGATTGGCCATCTAGTAAGTTAACATTAAGTGAGGGCGCTGTGGCATTTAAAATAGCAATAAACTGCGCTTTGCGCTTTTCGTTCACCAGTGGCACAACGACTTTAAGCGCTGGGTTCTGTGCTTGCAACTGAGACGCTGTTTTTATGTAGGTTTCACTTAACAAGCCCACTTCTGAGCCCCGGCTCCCGGGTAATAACGCTAACACCTTGTCATCAGCACTTAAGCCTAGTTGGCTGCGAGCTTGGCTATCGTCGTGCTCAAGTGCAATGTCGTCGGCTAATGTATGGCCTACAAAAGTACAAGGTACTTGGTGTTTGTCGTAAAATTCTTTTTCAAAAGGCAATAAAGCCAATACTAAGTTAGTGGCAGCGCTTATGGTGTGTATACGTTTTTCACGCCACGCCCATACCGAAGGACTTACGTATTGCACAGTTTTAATGCCTGCGTCTTTTAATGGTTTTTCTACGCGCAAATTAAAATCGGGCGCGTCAATGCCTATAAACACATCAGGAGGGTTATCAATAAAATGCTGTACTAACTGTTTGCGGATTTTTAGTAAACGCGGTAAACGGCCTAGGACTTCAACCAAGCCCATAACCGACAACTCATCCATATCAAACAGCGTTTTACAGCCTTGAGCTTGCATTTTAGGGCCTGCAATACCTTCAAAGATTGCATCAGGAAAATGCGCTTTAAGCGCTTTAATGAGCCCTTCACCTAAAATATCGCCCGACAGTTCACCTGCCACAATACCAATTCGTAGTTGTTTTTTATCTTTTTTCATTTGCTATTTTTTCACAAGTAAACCCGGCGTTCATACCGATTAGTTTACCGTGTTTTAAGGCTAGGTTAAACGCTTAAAACACACCACTTTTTTATCGCTTACTCTTAATTGATGATTGCGTATTTTATAAGCTGATGTAATGTCATAGTATATTAAAGTTTTCTAATATACATATTGACAAAAATTGTACAAACACTAATAATGACGCAAACTTTCAGAAATTACTGAAAGTTTATTAAATTATTGACAATTGCTTTGTGCTGTCACTGCATCACAACCAAAGGAGCCAAAAATGATAGATGAAACCTTTGTGGATCTATCGCGATTACAGTTTGCTGTCACCGCTCTATTTCATTTTTTATTTGTGCCGTTAACAATCGGTATGACCTGGATTTTAGTTATTATGGAATCGGTTTATGTTATGACCGGTCGCGAGATTTATCGTGATATGACTAAGTTTTGGGGCAAGTTATTTGGTATTAACTTTGCTATTGGTGTGGCTACCGGCCTCACTATGGAATTTGAGTTTGGTACTAACTGGTCGTATTACTCTCATTATGTGGGTGATGTATTTGGTGCACCACTGGCTATTGAAGGCTTAATGGCCTTCTTTTTAGAATCAACCTTTGTGGGGATGTTCTTTTTAGGCTGGGATAGGCTCTCTAAACGCCAGCATTTAGGGGTAACATTTTTAATGGCGCTGGGCACTAATATGTCTGCGCTGTGGATTTTAGTTGCTAATGCGTGGATGCAAAACCCAGTCGGCGCAGAGTTTAACTATCAAACCATGCGTATGGAAATGACCAGTTTTGCAGAGCTGGTATTTAACCCTGTAGCACAAGTTAAGTTTATTCATACTGTGTCTGCAGGTTATGTTGCCGCCTCTATGTTTGTACTTGGAATTAGTAGCTGGTACATATTAAAAGGACGTGATTTAGCATTTGCTAAACGTTCGTTCTCGGTGGCATCGGGCTTTGGTTTAGCCTCTATTTTATGTGTTATTTTACTCGGTGATGAATCTGGCTACGAAGTCGGTGAAGTACAAAAAGTAAAACTCGCCACCATTGAAGCGGAATGGCATACCGAAGAAGCGCCTGCCGCCTTTACCATGCTAGGTATTCCTGACTCTGAAGAGCAAGTAACTCATGCTGCGGTAAAAATTCCTTACGCATTAGGTATTATTGCAACACGCTCACTCGATGAGCAAGTGATTGGTATTTCAGATCTTGAGAAAAAACACGAAAAGCGTATTCGCAATGGCATGATTGCTTATGAATACCTGGAAAAACTTCGCGCAGGTGACGATACCCCTGCAAATATCGAAAAGTTTGATAACGTGAAAGATGATTTAGGCTATGGCTTATTACTTAAACGTTACACTCCTAACGTGGTAGATGCCAGCGAGGCACAAATACAACAAGCCGTTAAAGACTCCTTCCCTAAAGTGGGCCCTATGTTTTGGTCATTTAGGATTATGGTTGGCTGTGGCGTAATTATGCTTGGCGTGTTTATTCTCTCTTTTTATTACAACGCCCATCGTATTATTGAACAAAAACGTTGGTTGTTATGGGCGACGGTATTGAGCATTCCTTTGCCTTGGATTGCTATTGAATTTGGTTGGATTGTGGCTGAATATGGCCGCCAGCCATGGGCTATTTCTGAAGTATTACCGACCTTTTTAGCAACGTCATCGCTGACGGTTAATGATATTTTAATTAGCTTAACTGGTTTTATTATTTTCTATACTGGACTGGCGATTGTTGAAGCATGGTTAATGATTAAATTTATTAAGCAAGGACCAAGCTCCCTTCATACCGGTAAGTACCATTTTGAATTACCTGATCACAGCACGGCTGCTAAAGGAGAACTATCATGATTTTTGATTATGAAACATTAAAAATGCTCTGGTGGTTAATTATTGGTGTGCTGTTAATTGGTTTTGCCATTACCGATGGTATGGATATGGGCGTTGCTATGTTGCTACGCTTAGTCGGCAAAACAGATTCTGAACGCCGTACCGTTATTAACACTATTGGCGCCCATTGGGATGGTAACCAAGTATGGTTTATAACCGCAGGTGGCGCTTTATTTGCAGCATGGCCTATGGTGTATGCGGCAGCGTTTTCTGGTTTTTACTTTGCCATGATGCTGGTGTTATTTGCGTTATTTTTTAGACCTTTAGGCTTTGACTATCGCTCTAAAGTTGACTCTAAACGCTGGCGTAATAACTGGGACTGGGGCTTATTTGCCGGCAGTGCCATACCTGCCCTAGTATTTGGTGTAGCGTTTGGTAACTTATTTTTGGGTGTACCGTTTCATATCGATAATTTATTGAGAGTTAGTTATCAAGGGTCGTTTTTTGCCTTGCTTAATCCGTTTGCGCTTATTGCCGGCTTGGTTAGTATTACCATGTTAGTGGCACATGCGGGCATGTGGTTACAACTGCGCACAGCTGATCAAGTTGCTGAGCGCTCAGGACAATACGGTCGCTACTCATTACTTGCCTTTATAGTGTTATTTGCGGCAGCTGGTGTGTGGGTTGCCAATCTAACGGGTTATCAAATTGCCTCTATGGGTGACACCCAAGGTCATGCAGATCCACTGGCTAAAGTAGTTACCACTGCTCAAGGCGCATGGCTTAATAACTACAGTGAACGCCCATGGACAATGACCTTCCCTATTTTGGCATTTTCGATGGCACTGTGTGCACTGCTGTTTTCTAAATTGAATAAGCCCGCTTTGGGATTATTAGCAACCAGTGTGATGTTAATTGGGGTGATTATGACTGCGGGCGTTTCGTTATTTCCGTTTATTATGCCTTCAAGCAATAACCCTGATATTAGCTTAACAATTTGGGATGCGGTATCGAGCCACAGAACACTCAATGTTATGTTTATTGCTGTGGTTATATTTGTGCCACTCATTTTAGCCTACACCATCTGGTGTTATGTGAAAATGTGGCGCAGAGTGACCGTTGATGAAATTGAAAATAACCCTCACGGCAGTTATTAAGGAGACTAAATTATGTGGTATTTCGCGTGGATTTTAGGTGTACTGCTTGCTTGTACCTTAGGCGTTATAAACGTGATGTGGTATGAATTTCATCAAAATAAAAACAGCATTGCTGATGATGAACAAGCCACCCATGATTTATTAAACGAGCATAATACAAATCACAATGACGACTAATCCCCGACCAAATCGCGCGCAGCAACAACCCCTGCGCGCTTTTTTAAAACAGCAGAGTAAACCGGCGGCAATGTGGTTAAAGCTAAGCATTGCACTTGGAACCGTTAATGCGATTTTAATGATTGCAGGTGCTTATTTACTCGCGCAAACCATTCATGAGGTAATGTTTGAAGGGCGTAATTTAGCCCAAGTTACCCAGTATTTATGGCCTTTAGCGGGTATTATTTTACTGCGTGCCATTTTCTTAGCACTCAGCGAGCGATTAAGCGCATTTGCTACGCTTAAAATTAAATCGGCTATTCGCCAAACCTTACTCGATAAACTCACACAACTCGGCCCAAGTTATATAGAGAAAAATGGCCAAGGCGCTACGCTCAACACGCTGCACAATGGTGTAGAGGCACTCCATGACTACTATGCTAAATACCTACCCGGTGTTGCCTATAGTGCGCTTATTCCATTGGCTATATTAGTGGTTATATTTCCTACCGATTACAAAGCAGGATTAATATTTTTATTAACCGCGCCACTTATTCCTTTTTTTATGATTCTAGTTGGTCACAAAGCCGAGGCGCTTAATCAAAAACGTTGGCAACAACTGGCAGTATTAGGAAACTATTTTTTTGACCGTGTACAAGGGCTTACTCAACTAAAATTATTTAATGCCACGCGCAAAGAACTCAAACAAATTGCGCGTATTTCAGATGATTTTAGGCACGCAACGCTAAGCGTGTTAAAAATTGCTTTTTTATCCTCTTTTGCGCTGGAGTTTTTAGCCACAATTAGTGTGGCACTGGTAGCGGTAATTATTGGTTTTAGATTGTTTTTTGGCACTCTGGATTTTGCTACTGGCTTTGTAGTGCTGTTACTAGCACCTGAATTTTATTTACCCCTTCGCCAATTAGGCAGCCATTACCATGCGCGCCTACAGGGAATTAGTGCCGCTGCAGATATGTTGATTATTTTAAATGCACCACTGCCAGCAAATGATAATAGCCACACAGCGAATATCAATATTGATGCTAACAATACTATCAGCATCCATGATCTCAACTTTAGCTACCCTAATAGCAATGAGGGAATTAATAATATTAATTTAACCCTGCCAAGCAAAGGACTAGTAGCCATTGTGGGAGCTAGCGGCTCTGGTAAGAGCACCCTACTTGATTGCATGCTTGGTTTTCACCCAGAAGTAATACAACACATATCCATTGACCAACAACCATTGACGACAGCCGATATAAGCCAATTACAACAAAACATTGCCTGGATCCCACAAAAGCCAACCTTATTTTACGATACCCTAGCCGCCAATATAAAACTAGGTAACCCAGACGCTTCACATGAAGCACTTGAACATGCTGCAAAGCAAGCAGGCGCACTGGAATTTATTAACGAGCTGCCCGATGGCTTTAATACCTTAATAGGTGAGCAAGGCGAAGGACTCTCTGGCGGGCAAAAACAGCGTATCGCTCTAGCTCGTGCATTTTTAAAACACGCCCCTATTTTAATGCTCGATGAGCCAACCGCTCATTTAGATAGCCAAACCGAGCAACTCATTCAAAACGCTATTGCTGAATATGCAAAAAAACACTTGGTGATCACCATTGCACATCGCTTAAATACAGTAAAAAATGCCAAGCAACTTATCGTTATGGAAAACGGCTGCATCGCTCAACACGGCGATTTTAAAGCGCTCAGCCAGCAATCTGGCGAATTTGCAAAGCTGCTGCAAACAGCGCAACATGGAGCGACTAATGACTAACTTTATTCGTTTACTTAAATTGTGCCGCCCTCATTATAAAGCGATGCTTTTAGGGACGTTTCTAGCGTCACTCACGGTGCTAGCTAATGTAGGCTTACTCGCTATTTCCGGCTGGTTTTTAGCTTCTATGGCTGCCGCAGGAATTGCAGGCGTCCATATGAACTACTTTACCCCAGCTGGCACCATTCGTTTTTTGGCGATTGTGCGCACCGCCTCACGTTACGCTGAACGCTTAGTTACTCACAACGCCACATTTTTATTGTTAAGTGAAATACGAGTAAATATGTTCGCCACACTCAGTAGACTTAATAACCTTGATTTAGCTATGAGCCGCAGTGCCGATTTAGTTAATCGCTTGCAAAACGATGTAGACGCACTAGATAAGTTTTATTTAAATGTGTTGCTGCCGATGTTAGTAGCTTTACTGACTGTGCCTATTATTATGCTGTTTATGTCAGCCTACAATGTGAATGTCGCTCTTATTTGTTTTGTTGGGATTGTTATTATTGGGGTGGTTATACCGGCAATATTAAGTAAGCAATTAGATAAAAATAGCCACCAAGAAACCTTACTTAGTGCGCAACTAAGAGCAGAGCTTTCAGATACCTTAACGGGTCTCAGAGAACTAAATATTTATCAAGCTCGACACCAGCAACTCACTAAATGTGATCAGTTAAGTGAGCAGTATAATCAGCAATTATTTATTCGTCATAAGGCTCTTGGCAATGCTGATGGGTTGAGCTTACTCATAGTGCAATTGGCTATGCTTTCCAGCATTGTTACTATTGTGCCGCTAGTGTTTAGCGGTGCTATGGTAAATGTAGAGCTGGCGATGTTGAGCCTGTTTGTGCTTGCCAGTTTTGAAAGCGTATTGTTACTACCCAATGCCTTTATTGAACTCCCTAATGTGCTCAAAGCAGCTGAGCGACTCTTTACCTTTGAAGACAAAACACTTAATACAAATGATGTATCCACCACAGATATTGAGCTATTAAATAAGCACTGGGCTTTGTCATTAAATAATGTCAGCTACCACTATGGCCAAAAGCAGGCATTAAATAATGTGAGTTTTGAGCTACCTGCAAAGCATAAAGTGGCGATTGTTGGTAGAAGCGGCAGTGGTAAAACAACCTTAGTGAATTTACTAAGCGGTTTATGGCCTCTGCAACAAGGTGCAATTAGCTTACAAAACGAAAAAGAAACAATAAACCTGCATAATTTAAATAATGAAAGCCGTGCAAAAACATTAAATATTTTAGCCCAGCAGCATCATATTTTTGATGGTACATTAAGCGATAATCTTGCCTATGCGGCACCTGATGCAACACCGCAACAAATGACAGCGGCGTTAAAACAAGCCGAGCTGGGTAACTGGTTTAGCACGCTAAAAGAAGGCTTAAATACTCGTTTAGGCACAGGGGGACGCAGTGTCTCTCAAGGCCAGTCAAGACGCATTGCCTTGGCACAAGCGCTGCTGCAACAACCCGCCATTGTAGTGCTCGATGAACCCACTGAAGGGCTCGATAATATTTCTAAACAAGCCGTTATGAACAGTATTTTACAGCTAAAAAAGCATGCTAGTGTATTAACAATTACTCATGATCCAGCGTTGTTATCGCAAATGGATAGTGTCATCTGGTTAGACAGTGGACAAATCATCGCTCAAGGTTCACATCAACAATTGCTCAATGAACACCCTGACTATGTGGCGTTAACGACCCGCTTCTAGTCCTTAGCAGTATTACTTTTATCAATAACGGTGACCGTTACATCAATAACGCCAACTTTAGGGTCGGCTATTTTTTTAAACATCGCCTTAGATAAATCAATAATTCGCCCCCGAATATAAGGCCCCCTGTCATTAATTCTGACCACTACAGACTTATTATTAGCAATATTGGTAACTTTCACTTTTGTACCAAATGGGAGTCTTAGATGCGCAGCCGTTGCCGCCTGTTGGCTAAAACGTTCGCCATTAGCCGTGGTTCTGCCATGATATTTGTCTGCATAGAATGATGCTTTACCTCGCTCTGACATATCACTTTGTTGATTATTTATTTGCCTTGGCGCAGTACTACAAGCAGTTAACATAACCAATAGCATTGAAAGCAATACTAACTTTATCCGTTTCATTATTTATACTTTATAGGAAAATGTGTAGGGAGTGTAATAAGGTAAGCCTGAGTAGAGACTGAATTTAATAAACATAGCAACATGCACTTCATGGCTGAGTTATTAATCAAATATCAGCTAATAAAAAACCACCTTGGTTACTCAAAGGTGGTTTTTTTTATAAATTAAAATGCTCTTTATTAACGCACAATACCGCGCTCTGAGCTTTTAACAAAATCAATCATCAGCTGCACAGCAGGGTATTTTTCAGCGTCTTCTGAAAGCGATTCTATCGCTTCATCAACGCCTAGGCTCTTGCGATAAAACGCTTTGTACGCGCGGCGTACTGCCATTATCTCATCGCTTTCAAAACCACGGCGTTTCATACCTTCGGTATTGATTGCAGCAGGGCCTGCTGGCATCCCAATGGTGGTAATAAAAGGAGGTACGTCTTTATTTACACCAGAATACATACCAACAAATGCATGAGCACCAATTTTACAAAATTGATGCACACCTGAGTTACCCGCTAAAATAACCCAATCACCAACATGAACGTGACCTGCTACACTGGCATTATTTGCAAAAATAACGTTATCGCCAATCACCGCATCGTGTGCAACGTGAGTGTAAGCCATAAATAAGTTATTGCTACCTATTTTGGTAACACCTTCATCTTGGATTGTACCGCGATGAATAGTCGCACATTCACGAATAATATTATTGTCGCCAATAATTAAGCTTGTTGGTTCGTTGTTATATTTTTTGTCTTGGCAGGCTTCGCCCACAGAAGCAAACTGAAAAATATGGTTACCAGAGCCAATAGTAGCAGGCCCTTTAACAACAACGTGAGACTCAATAATACAGTCATCACCAATAACAACATCATTACCGATGTAACTGTATGGTCCAACTGACACATTGTTACCAAGTTTTGCACCCGGTTCGATTATTGCCGTAGCATGGATCACAATTAAAACTCTCTTCTAGCACACATGATTTCGGCGCTACACACTGTTTTGCCGTCAACTTTAGCTTCAGCCGCAAATTTCCATATGTTACGACGCTCTTTTAAAAACTTAACATGAAGATGCATGGTATCACCTGGCACAACCGGCTGCTTAAAACGAGCATTGTCTACGGCTGCAAATAGGTAAAGTTCGTTTTCACTACGATTTTCAACCGTTTTAAACCCTAATAGACCCGTTGCTTGTGCCATTGACTCTAATATTAGCACACCAGGAAAAATCGGCTGGTTTGGGAAATGGCCGGTGAAAATGGGTTCATTAATCGATACGTTTTTAATTGCATGTAACGATTCACCAGGGGTGAAATCTATAACGCGATCAATCAGTAGCATCGGGTAACGGTGCGGTAATAAACTTAAAATTTCTTGAATATCAAGGCTATTTAATTCGTTTGCCAAAATAGCATCCTTATTAGTGTTCAACGTTCATGACTTATTCAATGCTTCAAGCGCTTTTAGACGTGACTTCATGTCTGAAAGGTTACGCAAATGAGCAATTGATTTTCGCCATTCTTTGTTAGTCGTATGAGGCATACCGGATGAGTAAATACCCGGTTCGGTGATTGATTTAGTCACCATACTCATACCAGTAATTATAACACCATCACATACAGACATGTGACCGTTAATTGCGGTCATGCCGCCAATCTGGCAATTTTTACCTATGCTGACACTGCCTGCAAGTACAGTACAACCGGCAATAGCCGTGCCTGACTGAACTTCAACGTTGTGTGCTATTTGACACTGATTATCAATAATAACGTTACTGTGAATAATAGTATCATCAAGCGCACCACGATCTATCGTGGTACTTGCACCAATTTCGACTTTATCGCCAATGATCACTGAGCCTAGTTGTGGAATTTTAAGCCACTGACCACGTTCATTCGCATAACCAAAACCGTCGCTGCCAATAACAGTATTCGCTTGAAATAAACAGTCTGCGCCAATCTCAACATCATGATAAACGCTCACACTTGACCATAGTTTGGTGCCTGAGCCTATTTTAACACGTTCACCAATAAAACTGTTCGGACCAATTTGTACGTTATCGCCAATCACAGCGTCAGCTTCAATTACAACATTCGCGCCTATGGCTGCGCTTTTACTGACTTGCGCACTGGCATGTATAACCGCACTTGGGTGTATACCACTAATGGCACTACGTGGCGTGGTATCCATTAACTGAGCGAGTTTAGCGTAATTCACATACGGATTGGCGACGATGATTTTGTTGCCTGAAAAATAAGGCGCATCCTCAGGACTCAGTATCACAGCACTGGCTTGTGTTGTTTCAAGCTGAGAGCGATATTTCTTGTTCGCTAAAAATGCAATATGCCCAGTCTGGGCATTTGCAAGTGTTGCTATTTTTTTAATTTCTAAAGCGCCATCACCTTGTAGCTCGGCGCTTAGAAGTTCCGCAATTTGCGAAAGCGTATAATTTTGCATAAATTAATTATTTCTTACTTACAGCGTCTACAACTTTTTCAGAAAGATCAGTTACTTCTTTAGGGTTAAAGTAAATTGTTGTGTCTTTTACTTTAACTTCGTCGAAGTCGCCTTTTTTAGCAATCTCTTGGATTGTTTCAATGATTAGAGTCTGAACTTTAGCCAACTCTTGATTTTGGCGTGATTTAATTTCTTGCTCTAGAGGACGACCTTTTTCAGCAAGATTTTTTTGCATACCTTGAATTTTATCACGTAATGCGTCTTTTTGGTCTTGACTCATTGTAGTGCTTTCACGCTTAAACTTTTCAGCTTCAAAGCGAATGTCACCTTGTAACTTTTCAAGCTCTTGACGACGCTCTGCAAACTCAGTTTGCAGAGACTGTTCAATTTTAGCCATTTGTGGAAGCTGCTTGTAGATTTCTTGCATATCTACAATACCCACTTTATGAGCAAAAGCGTTAACTGATGTACCCATCATAAGTGTAGCTAAAACGGCAACTGCTGTTGATTTGAATAATTTTTTCACAATAAACTCCTTTAGAAAGTGTTACTAATATTAAAACTGATGGTCTTGGTATCGTCATCTTCTTCTTTTTGCAACGGATACGCAAAGCTGATCAGCATCGGACCCATAGGTGAGATCCACTGTAATGATAAACCGGTTGCAACCCTAAATCGCATTGGGTCTGAGTAGTCATCTAATTTTGCACGCTCATCAATCCCTAAGTTTTGATAGCGATCAACACTGAATTCGGTATCCCATACGTTGGCAGCGTCAACAAAGAAACTCGTTCGCACTGAACTAGTATTTTCTTCATCTAAGAATGGAGTAGGTACAATAAGCTCCATACCTGCCACTGCTTTCGCATTACCACCAATACGACCTTGTGGTATTAGCACGTCAAACTCTGACGCCCCACCAATGTTGCCTGTGGTTGTGCCATCACCTGATGGCGTACCTGGTATTGATTGCGGTATACGCGAAACAGCACGCGGTAAAATGGTATTTCTATCAAAGCCACGTAATTCCATTTCAGTGATACGGAAGTATTCTTGGAACGGTAAAGTTTGATCATAGCCATTGGTAGAGCCATAACCATTACCATAACCTAATGCAGCACGCGTTGAGAAAACCCAACGATGATCGTTAGAAATCGGCCAGTAAAAACGCGAGTCATAATTTAATTTAAAGTACTGTAAATCAGAGTTTGGCGTTGTGGCTGTTAAGTTTAATGTTTGTCGTGAACCTGCCGTTGGGAATAAACCACGGTTAACTGTAACTCGTGACCAACCAACACTTAGCTCGTAGTTTGTAAATTCAAAGCCCGCATCTGGATTTTCTGGATCTAAGAAGGTTTCACGTAGTACACGTGTTTGCTCATATTCAGCAATATCTGACAATTGTTCTTCTATCCAACGTGCGCCAAAATTAATACGGTTAATGGCATCAATTGGGAAACCAATGTTTGTCCCTAACCCATAACTTTTTGACTTATAGTCAATCAAACTAAACTGACTGGCATCGTAGTTACTGTAAAAGATACTGCTACCCTGCGATACGCCATCCGGCGTAAAGTAAGGGTCGGTATACGATACACTGACACGCTCAGAGCCGCGTGAAGTATTAATATTAAAGCCAATTTGGTTACCTGTGCCTAAAAAGTTAGACTCGGTTACACCAATATTAAACTGCAGACCTAAGTATGAGCCATAGGCAAGACCGGCATTGAAGCTGCCCGCAGATTGCTCTTTAACAGTAAAGTCAACGTCTACTTGGTCATCAACACCTGGAACTGGCACCACATTAAAATCAACGGTTTCCATATAAGGTAAACGTTGAATTTGTAGTTTAGAACGCTCTAGGTTTTGATTAGATAACCATGCACCTTCAAGCTGTGTCATTTCACGGCGCAGTACTTCATCAGCCGTGTTTTGGTTACCACCTACAATAATTCGACGAACATACACACGCTTGCCTGGGTCAACCGACAGAGTCAATTGTACTTCTTGGTTCTCGTCATCAATTTCTGGAATCGTACGTACTTCAGCATTGGCGTAACCAAAACGCGCCAAGTAGCTTTTGATAAATTCTTCTGATGAGGTAACCACTGATCCGTTATAAAGCTCGCCTGTACGCAGTGGAATAACACTTTTTATTAATTCTTCACGACCGAGTAAATCACCGATGAAATCAAAGCCTTTCACTTTGTATTTAACGCCTTCGGTAATATTTGCCGTTACATAAACAGACTCACGTTCAGGGCTAACTGATACTTGAGTTGAGTCAATATTAAAGCGTAAATAGCCACGGTCTAAATAAAAGCTGCGAATTTTTTCTAAATCGCCTTCAATGGTTTGTTTTTGATAGCGGTCGCTACCCATAAACTGCCACCATGGTAAGTCTTGCTGCGACTCAACTAGTTGCAATAACTCTTCGTTTGAGAAAAGCTCATTACCCACTAAGTTAATTTGACGAATGGAGGCTGCATCGCCCTCGTCAAACTCAAGTCTTAATTTAACGCGATTACGTGGTAATTTAGTGACACTGATATCCACTTTTGCATTGTATTTACCAATACTGTGAAAAAATTCAATCAGGCCTTTTTCGATATTATCGATTACCGTTTTATCAAGCGGCTCGCCTTGGCGAATATCTTGTTGATCGAGTGACTGATTTAATTGCTCATCTTTTATGTCTTTATTGCCTTCAAATTCAATAAAGCTAATGGTTGGACGTTCAGTTACTTTAAAAATAACGTTATTACCATCACGTAACGCTTTTATATTGTCAAAGTGACCAGAGCGATAAAGTGACTTAATTGTTTTTGAAATTGTATATTCATCAACATTGTCGCCCACGTTAATAGGAATATGCGTTAATGCAGCACCAAGTGCGACACGTTGCAATCCCTCAACTTTTAAATCTTCAACAATAAAGGAGTTTTGGCCTAGGGCTGCAAAGCTTGCACCCAATAAACTTGAAACTACCAAATGTTTTTTTATAGCCATTTTATTATCTTTATCCTTTACAACTGTATTACCGCTTAGCATCGAAAATTAAATATTTACGAGCTTTACAATCGTGTTCTAATTTGTCGTTACCACGCTTACATAACTACAAGCGCGATACATCATTGAACAAAGCGAAACATGTTAGAAAAATGAGTAGCAAGGCTCCCACTTTAAAACCAAACTCTTGTGTCTTTTCAGAGACTGGCTTTTTACGAAAAAGTTCAATTATGTAATACATTAAGTGCCCACCATCAAGCACTGGCAGAGGAAGTAAATTAAATACTCCCAAGTTAACGCTTATCAAAGCTAAAAAGCTTAAAAATGCGACTAATCCATAACTAACACTGGTGCCGGCGCCTACGGCTATGCCGACGGGCCCACTTAGGTTTTTAACCGACATCTGGCCTGTTATTAAGTTACCTATCATGTCAAAACTCAGCGTAATTAAACGCCATGTTTCTTTTGTGCCCAGCACAATACTATCTAGTGGCCCATAATGTCTAGTCTCTACAAAATCATCAGGCCACTGTTCTACAACGGGAGCAACACCCAAAAAGCCTTGCTCTATGCCATTACTGACGACCCGGCTCTTTGGAGTAACTGTTATTGTTTTTATACTATCTTGTCTTTTTACACTAAATTGTAAGGATTTGTTAGCCGATTGAGTAATAAGATTAACTAATTGCTGCCAACTGGTCATTGTTTCACCATTCACAGCTAAAATAACGTCGTTAACCTGTAAATTAGCCTGTTCAGCAGCTGAGTTTTTAGTAATAGCGGCAATAACCAAGGTTGCCTGAGGACGAAACGGTACAATACCTAACGAACTGAGCGGCGGTACATCTTGCTGATCAAGCTTCCAACCATCTAGGTTAAGTGTTTGCACTGTTTGCTGATAATTTTCGTTACGTAAGGTTACGGCAACGCTTTTATCACCTAAATGAGACATCAAAGAAAAGGTCGCATCTTGCCAATTACTTATGTCGTCATCACCAATTTTAATAATTTGCTGGGTTGGCATAATACCGGCTTGTTCAGCTCGGCTGCCTTCAACAACACTACCCACAACTGGTTTTATGGTTTGCACACCTACCATGTACATCACCGCTAAAGCAAAAATAGCGAACAAAAAGTTCGCCATCGGCCCTGCTGCCACAATGGCTATGCGGGCTTGAACTGATTTAGCATTAAACGATAAATGACGTTGATTGGCAGGCACTTCATCAACACGCTCGTCGAGCATTTTCACGTATCCGCCCAGCGGGATTGCCGCAATAACGTACTCAGTATTATATTTATCGTGCCATTTTAGTAAGGATTTACCAAAACCAATTGAAAAGCGCAGTACCTTTACACCCGCTTTACGCGCAACCCAAAAATGACCATATTCATGAACGGTCACTAAAATGCCTAGTGCGAGTATAAACGAACCTAAATTCCAAAAAAAATCGAACATATCAATGCACCACTTTTGTTATAAACTGCGCAGCGCTGATACGTGCTAAACGGTCACACTCTAAAATTTCATCGAGTGTTTTCGCATTAGTAAATTGTGCGGCGTCTAGTGTTTGCGCATTCACTTTATAAATATCCGTAAACCCAATCAGCCCCTGTAGAAACGCATTAACTGCAATCTCATTAGCCGCATTAACGGTGGTGGTGGCTCCTTGGCCTGCATCACAGGCTGCAATTGCAAGCTTTAAATTGGGGTAACGCGAGAAATCAGGTTTAGTGAACGAAAAATTACAAATATCAGAAAAATTTAACGGCTTGACACCCGCATCAATGCGCTCTGGATACGCAAGTGCATGCGCTATCGGGGTGCGCATATCAGGGTTACCCATTTGCGCTAAAATAGAGCCATCTTGGTATTGCACCATAGAATGGATAATACTTTGAGGATGAATCACCACATCAATATCGCTTGCATCACAGTTAAATAACCATTTAGCCTCAATAAACTCTAAGCCTTTGTTCATCATCGTAGCTGAGTCTACTGATATTTTTTGCCCCATAGACCAATTAGGATGAGCAACCGCTTCACTGACGCTAACGGTGTTAAGGGTATTGATATCGCGATTTAAAAACGGGCCACCTGAGCCAGTTAATAAAATTTTGCTAACCCCATGTTGCTCAAGCCTTGCTTGCCCTTGGGTATTTTGTAAAGCACTGGGTAAACACTGAAAAATAGCATTATGCTCGCTGTCGATGGGTAATAAAGTTGCTTGATGCTTTTTAACTTTATCAATGAATAACTGACCCGACATCACCAGTGACTCTTTGTTGGCAAGCAGCACTTTTTTACCCGCTTCAACAGCGCTCAAGGTAGGTAGTAATCCGGCTGCACCGACAATCGCTGACATAACCGTATCAACATCAACATGAGCACAGAGCTCACTCATGGCTTTCTCGCCATGCATTACTTGCGTTTTACTCTCATGCTTTAAAAGCGCAGAAAGCTGCTTAGCCGCCGATTCAGATGCCATTACAGCATAACGAGGCTGGTGAGCTATACACAGTTCAGCCATTTTTTTTGCATTTTGTCCTGCGGTCAATGCAAAAACTTTAAATTGCTGTTGGTTTCTTGCAACAACATCTAACGTGCTAAGACCTATCGACCCCGTCGCACCCAAAATAACCAGTTGTTGCACAGCACTCATAAGCTAAGCGTCCAAGCAAAGCAAATAACAAACATCGGTGCTGCCGCAGTTAAACTATCAATACGGTCTAAAATACCACCGTGTCCTGGTAAGCAACTGCCGCTATCTTTAAGTCCCGCTTCGCGCTTAAACATACTCTCAAGTAAATCACCTACCGCAGAAAACAAAGCAATAAACGCTGTCATAACTGCATAAATAGGCCATACAGAGGTATCAACGTTCGTGTAATAACAAAAAGCTAGTACAAATAACACCGCAGCAACCACGCCACCTGCGAGGCCTTCTATGGTTTTATTTGGACTAACTTTAGGCATTAACTTATGTTTACCAAAACTTTTACCTGTAAAGTAAGCGCCTATATCGGCACTCCATACAATGCCTAATACAACTAAAATGAGCATAGAGCCATAGTGAGTAGATTCCGTATATTGCGCACTACGCAGTGTGTTAAGTGCAAGCCATAGCGGTACTAAGGTCAACAAACCAGCAATGCCGCGCATCACAAGCCCTTCGTTCCACCCTTTCGCCATAGAAGGGTAACGCCACACTAAATAACTGGCTACCAACCACCAAGAAAACGACAAGGTAAATAAGTAATTAGCATCGCCTACAAGCTTGCCGTTCTGCCATAGAGTCTCTATGGGCCAATGCAAATTGAGTAACCCTAGTAATACAGCCACTAATAACACAAAGGCGCCACGTTTTAGCTTATCGCATAGTCCCATAAAGGCAGACCATTCCCACGCGCCCATTAATACAATAGCACCCGCAAAATAACTAAATAACGTTAGTGGGGTGTAAAAAACCAAAGCCAGTGCTAATGGCGCTAGCACTAGTGAGGTTAAAATACGTTGTTTTAACAAAATGATGACCCTTAATCTATTTTAGGTTTGAGCGAGTAATTGTTTTATTTGTTCGCCCGTGCAACCAAAACGTCGCTCTCTGGCAACGTAACATGCAATGGCCTCTGCAAAAGCAGCTTCATTAAAATCAGGCCAAAGTGTATTTGTGAAATAAAGTTCAGCGTAGGCTGCCTGCCAAAGTAAAAAGTTACTAATTCTGACATCGCCACCGGTACGGATCAATAAATCAGGCTGAGCTTGATCTGCCATACTCATATGCTGTGCAATATGTTCTTCTGTAATATCTGCTGGGTCAATTTCTCCATTCGCTACTTGTAAAGCAACTTGCTTAGCAGCGTGAGTCATATCCCAGCGACCACCGTAATTTGCCGCAACATTTAAGTGCAGCCCGGTATTGTTCGCTGTTAGTTCTTGAGCTGTATGTACTTTAGCGCGCAAGCTTTCAGAGAATCGAGATAAATCTCCAATGATGGTTAGTTTTACGTTATTTTTATGCAGCTTTTTAACTTCTTTACTCAGTACAAATAAAAAAAGCTCCATAAGTGTATTTACTTCGTCTTCAGGGCGGCGCCAGTTTTCACTACTAAAAGCAAATAAGGTTAACGATTGTATTCCTAATTTAGTACAAAACTGCACGGATTGACGAACTGCATCCACGCCTTTTTTATGCCCATATACACGAGGTCTATTTCTAGCTTGTGCCCAACGCCCGTTCCCATCCATGATGATGGCAACATGTTTAGGTAAACATTGCTGTGAAATTGTATCAGCGTCTAGAACCATAAATTTTGTGTATTCCATAAAAAAACGCCGCCTAGTATACCCCAGACGGCGTTTCAAAACTAATAATTTTAACCTGTACCCGTGATAATAAATCTACATAAAGCAAATAATTATACAGCTAACAACCTTGTATTTACTGATAATCGAGCCAATAGCAAAGAGTAAATACAATCTGTTACCCTTTAAAATCACACAATTAAAGTTAAGTGCGAAGGCATATAAACAACGACTTAGTTACTTCAGTAAAGCTGTTAATCCGAGCCTAGATTAGCAATTAGATTTCCATCAACTCAGCTTCTTTCGCTGTTAGTTGCGTATCCATTTCTTTGATAAACTTATCAGTGATTTTTTGGATAGCATCTTCAGCTTGACGCGCTTCATCTTCAGAGATGTCTTTATCTTTTAATAAGTTTTTAATATCGCCATTTGCATCACGACGAATGTTACGAATAGCAACACGACCGCTTTCTACTTCACCACGTACGATTTTAATTAAATCTTTACGACGTTCTTCAGTTAATGGAGGAAGTGGTACACGGATCACTGTACCTGCAGACATTGGATTTAAACCAAGGTCAGATGCCATAATAGCTTTTTCAACAGCTTGCGCTAATGACTTATCAAATACACCAATAGCCAATGTACGTGAGTCTTCAATTGTTACATTTGCAACTTGGTTTAACGGTGTTGGTGCGCCGTAGTACGACACCATGATGCCGTCTAAAATTGCAGGATGAGCACGGCCAGTACGAATTTTAGATAATTGACTACCAAGTGCTGCTACACTTTTTTGCATGCGCGCTTGCGCATCTTTTTGAATATCGTTAATCACGGTTTAATCCTAATCTAGTTACTAACTTCATCTGAGGCTTGTGAAGAAATAAGGGTTCCTTCTTCTTCACCCATTATTACGCGTTTTAATGCGCCTGATTTATTCATATTAAATACGCTCAATGGCATATTATGGTCGCGAGCTAATGTAAATGCCGCTAAATCCATTACTTTTAGTTCTTTATCAATAATTTCATTGTAGCTTAAGTGACGGTAAAGTGTCGCATCTGGGTTTTTAACCGGATCATCGCTAAATACACCATCTACTTTGGTTGCTTTAATTACTGTGTCAGCTTCAATTTCAATGCCACGTAAACACGCTGCAGAGTCAGTTGTGAAGAACGGGTTACCCGTACCGGCTGCAAAAATAACAACGCGACCTGTTTTTAATAAGCTAATGGCTTCTGCCCAGTTATACGCATCACATACGCCATTTAAAGGAATGGCTGACATTAAACGGCAATTTACAAATGCACGGTGCAACGCATCACGCATAGCAAGGCCATTCATGACGGTTGCAAGCATACCCATGTGGTCACCAACAACGCGATTCATACCCGCTTCGGCTAGTGAGCCACCACGTAAAAAGTTACCGCCACCAATAACTAAACCCACTTCTACGTCGAGTTCTACGAGCTCTTTAATTTCTTGTGCCATACGGTCTAATACTTTAGGGTCGATGCCGAAGCCTTCGTCTCCCATTAAAGCTTCACCACTTAATTTGAGAAGAACACGTCTAAAAATAGGTTTGCGATTGATAGTCATAGTTTTGGGGCCAACTTTTATTGAATTATGGATAAAAAATAACCGCGCTTATGTTAAACATAAAAGCGCGGTTATTTTAAAGAATTTCTAAGCGTGACGCAAAAGCAAATAGTACTTTAATTGCATGTATTTTCCTTTGGCATCACAAATAGCTAATCTTACTTAGCTTTAGCAGCTGCAATTTGAGCAGCAACTTCAGCAGCAAAATCTTCTTCTTTCTTCTCGATACCTGCACCAACTTCCATACGTACAAAGCCAGTAACTGTTGCGTTTTTCTCTTTAAGAATTTCGCCAACAGACTTTTTAGGTTCCATGATGAAAGCTTGACCAGTAAGAGAAACCTCACCAGTGAATTTTTTCATACGACCAACAACCATCTTCTCAGCGATTTCAGCAGGCTTGCCTTCATTCATCGCGATGTCGATTTGTACTTGCTTTTCTTTTTCAACAACATCAGCAGGTACGTCATCTGGCGTTAGGTAGTCTGGGTTTGAAGCAGCAACGTGCATTGCAACGTGCTTAAGTGTTTCTTCATCAGCAACACCCGCAACAACAACACCAATGCGCTCGCCATGACGGTACTCAACTAATTGCTCACCAGTGATGTACTGAAGACGACGTACATTGATGTTTTCACCAATTTTAGTTACTAGCTCAACACGGTCTTCTTCAAACTTAGCTTGTAAGTCTTCGATAGATGTAGTGTCAGCGATAGCAGCATCTGCAACTTTGTTAGCAAATGCTAGGAAGCTTGCATCTTTAGCAACGAAGTCAGTTTGACAGTTAACTTCTACAAGTACTGCAACACCCGCGTTTTGCTTGATGATGATAGTACCTTCAGCAGCGATGTTACCTGCTTTTTTAGCAGCCTTTGCAGCACCGCTCTTACGCATGTTTTCAATCGCTAACTCGATGTCACCATCAGTCTCAGTTAACGCTTTTTTACAATCCATCATGCCAGCGCCAGTACGCTCGCGTAATTCTTTAACTAGGGCAGTAGTTACAGCCATTAGTAAATCCTCAAATCTGAAATCAGGTTTAGATAAGCGGGTTACCCGCTCCACAAGAATAGCAAGTCTTCACCTATAAAAGATGAAGACTTGATGACAGCTAATTACTCAGCTTCTACGAAGTCATCTTTTTCAGCTTGAGCAACGATGTTACTCTCACGGCCTTCAGTGATCGCAGCTGCAACAGCACTAGTGTAAAGGTTGATTGCACGGATAGCATCATCGTTACCAGGTACGATGTAATCAACACCGTCTGGGTTAGAGTTAGTATCAACGATTGCAACAACTGGGATACCTAGGTTGTTAGCTTCACGGATAGCAATGTGCTCGTGGTCAGCATCGATTACAAAGATAGCGTCTGGAAGGCCACCCATGTTTTTAATACCACCAAGGCTTTTTTCAAGCTTGTCCATTTCACGAGTAAGCATTAACGCTTCTTTCTTAGTTAACTTCTCGAAAGTACCGTCTTGGCTTTGAGCTTCAAGGTCTTTAAGACGCTTGATTGATTGACGAACTGTTTTCCAGTTAGTCAACATGCCGCCTAACCAACGGTGGTTAACGAAGAATTGATCGCTTTGTAAAGCAGCTTCTTTTACTGCTTCGCTTGCTGCGCGCTTAGTACCAACGAAAAGAACTTTACCTTTGTTTGCAGCAGCACTAGATAAAAACTTAAGTGCAGTGTTGAACATTGGTACAGTTTGCTCAAGGTTGATGATATGTACACGGTTACGTGCGCCGAAGATGAAAGGCTTCATCTTAGGGTTCCAGTAACGTGCTTGGTGACCAAAGTGAACACCAGCTTGAAGCATATCGCGCATTGAAACGTTTGCCATTTTGTAAATCCTCTAAGTTGTTTAGGGTTAGGCCTCCACATATCCCATAGCACCAACACCGCAGTTAAATGAAACTGAAATGCACCCAAGTGTATGTGACGATACGTGTGTGTGTTAAAATAAAATTGTGTTTGCCTTAAATACAAAAAATCATTTAAGAATTTATTTGTAAAAAGACGGCGCGCTTTATACCATATTAAAATTAAATACTCAACGTCTCGTGCAAAAATTGTGCGACGATAATCATCTAAAAACGCAACTTTGGAGCCTCAATGAGCGCTGTGATTAAGACCCCTGAAGAAATCGAGAAAATGCGTGTAGCCGGCCGTTTGGCTGCTGATGTGCTAGAAATGATCGAACCACATGTGGTACCAGGTATCACCACCGATGAGTTAAATACAATTTGTCATGATTATATTGTTAATGTGCAAGATGCTGTTCCTGCTCCTCTTAATTATCATGGTTTTCCAAAATCAATTTGTACCTCGGTAAATCATGTAATTTGTCACGGAATTCCGAACGACAAAGCATTAAAAGACGGTGACAGTGTCAATATTGATATTACTGTTATTAAAGATGGTTACCATGGTGATACTTCAAAAATGTTCCATGTTGGCACACCTAACATTCAAGGCAAACGCCTTGCAGAAGTGACCCAAGAAAGCCTTTACCTTGCCATTAAAATGGTAAAACCGGGTGTTCGCCTTGGTGATATTGGCGCAGCTATTCAAAAATATGCAGAGAGCTTTAATTACTCTATCGTACGTGAATACTGCGGGCATGGTATTGGCAGTGAATTTCATGAAGAACCACAGGTAATGCATTACGGAAAACCAGGTACAGGCGAAACGTTAAAAGCCGGTATGTGTTTAACAATCGAGCCCATGGTCAATGCAGGCAAACGCCAATGTAAATTACTAAAAGACGACTGGACTGTGGTAACAAAAGACCGTAGTTTATCAGCTCAGTGGGAACATACCTTACTGGTAACTGAAAATGGTGTTGAAATTTTAACACTACGATCAGATGATACTATCGATAGAATCATCGAGCACTAATAGTAGTGTGTGCTTAATCATAGTAATAACAGGCTTTAGCCTGCGTACAGATTAAGTGGTTTGCTGCAAAGGGAAATAACATGATTTATTCCCTTTGCAGCAAACACAGTATAAAAATAACTTAATCCAAGACTTATAATGCAGTCCATATATAGGAGCCAGCCTAAGTGGCATTACCTAACAAAGTAAAAAAGTTGCTCAATGATGCTCAGCAACTTAGCGAATACCGCGATTGCTCCGCCTATTTTTATAAATGGTTGCATAATGAATTCTCAAAACAACCCGTTGGTAATCTAATAAACGCCCGTGCAGAATTTATAGACCGGTTACTGATTAAACTCTTTCATGTTTTCGATTTAGCCCACGAGCCAGATCTCGCTTTAATTGCTGTAGGAGGTTATGGTCGCGGTGAACTTCATCCCTACTCCGACATTGACTTTTTACTGCTTGTTACCCAGCAACCCAATGACG
Source organism: Pseudoalteromonas sp. MER144-MNA-CIBAN-0113 (assembly GCF_040308965.1). Classification (NCBI taxonomy): domain Bacteria; kingdom Pseudomonadati; phylum Pseudomonadota; class Gammaproteobacteria; order Alteromonadales; family Pseudoalteromonadaceae; genus Pseudoalteromonas; species Pseudoalteromonas sp. MER144-MNA-CIBAN-0113. The sequence goes on along the minus strand of NZ_JBEOOG010000017.1, from coordinate 28,967 downwards.
GTATTTGCGAAAAAATTGGCCAGTTTGTCACTATGCTGTGGGATCTTAATTTAGAAATAGGTCACAGTGTACGTACCATTGAACAAGCCATAGAGCAAAAACGTGAAGATGTTACCTTTGCCACCAGCCTACTAGAAAGCCGATTAATTTTCGGCAACCATATTGAATTCGAAAAGCTCAAAAGTCACCTCATCGAAAGGCCTGTATGGGGCTCTGGAGAGTTCTTTGTTGCAAAAGTACAAGAGCAAAATTTACGCCACAAAAAATGTCATGGTACGGCTTATAATCTAGAGCCTAATATAAAAGAAAATCCAGGCGGGCTGCGCGATTTACAAACCATTATTTGGGTTGCTAAAAAACACTTTAGAGCCGAAACCCTGCAAGAGCTGATAAATCACGGCTACCTAACTCACGAAGAATACCAAGAACTGTTAGAGTGCCTTGAAAATTTATGGAATATTCGCTTTGCTTTGCATTTAGCCGCGGGTCGCTCAGAAAACCGCTTATTATTCGATCACCAACCGCAAGCGGCTGAAATTTTGGGTTTTGGTAGTGATGGTAAAGCCTCTGTTGAGCGCATGATGAAACGCTTGTTCAGAATAATGAGCCGTGTGCGTGAACTTAATCAAATGCTACTTTCGTACTTTGAGCAAAGTATTTCACCAGACAGCAGCCAAGCCACTGTTGAAGAACTTGATCGTAATTTTGAACGCGTGGGCCATCAAATTCGGGTAAAAAGTCCATCAGTATTTTTTAGGCGTGACCAACTTTTTGTATTATTTGAGCACATTGCTGATCACCCAGAAATTACCCATATATACCCAAGTACCATTCGAACTATCCGCCAAGTACGTCGTCGCTTATTAGGTGACTTACAAGATTATGCCGCGTGCCGCGAAGCTTTTTTACGTATTATAAAGCACCCTAACGGCATGGGCCGTGCATTTACGCTAATGCATAAGCACGGCATGATTGCCGCTTACCTTCCGCAGTGGCGCAATATTTTTGGCCAAATGCAGTTTGATTTGTTTCATGCCTATACCGTAGATGAACATACCCATAAATTAATTAATAATATTTACCAATACTTCGATAAAACCAGCATTAGTGACTTTCCAATTTGCAGTGAAATAGTTACGCGCATGGATAAACCCGAATTACTGTATTTGGCTGGTATTTTTCATGATATTGCTAAGGGGCGTGGTGGCGATCACTCAGAGCTGGGCGCTGTTGATGCCATAGCGTTTTCAAAGCTGCATGGTTTTGCCTCTTCAGATGGTAAGCTTATAGCGTGGTTAGTAAGCAATCACTTACTTATGTCGGTAACTGCGCAACGTAAAGATATTAACGACCCCGATGTAATAAAAGATTTTGCATCGCGAGTAAAAACCGAACGCCAACTCGATTACCTCTATTGTTTAACCGTGGCTGATATTCGAGCCACCAATGACAACCTATGGAATGACTGGAAAAACACGCTGCTGCGCGAGCTTTATTTGCACACACAGCGCGCCTTGCGCCTTGGGCTTGAAAACCCAATGGATCAACGCGACCAAATTCGTGATAAAAAGCACCAAGCTAAGCAACGCCTGCTTAATTTGCATTATCACGAGGAGCAAATTGACTTAATTTGGAGCCGTTTTAAAGCAAATTACTTTACCGCTTTTAGTGAGCAACAAATTTCTTGGCATACTGAGCACTTACTCAAGTGCACTGATTTAAGCCAGCCCAGTGTTATCGTTTCTAATAAAGCGATGCATGGCGGTACCCAAGTGTTTGCTTATAGCCCCTATTCAGGTGCCCTCTTTGCTCGACTGGTAAGTGTTATTGGCTCTAAAAAAGCGCAAATTCAGCACGCCCAAGTACTGACCACCAAAGATGGCTACGTACTGTTCAACTTTGTTATTTTAGAAGTTAACGGCGATCCGATTGCCAGTAGCCGCGCACAATCGATTAAACGCGGATTAGAGCAAGCGCTTCATGATCCACGTAAAAAAATACGCTTTAAAAAGAGCCGATCACAGCGTTTTAAAGACTTTAATATTAAACCTAAAATTGTACTGCGCCCGCACCCTCGTAAGGATCGTAGCTTAATAGAAATTCAAGCGGTTGATATACCTGGACTATTAACTAAAATAGCCGAGGTTTTTCAAGCTTACTTACTCCACATACATGCCGCACGTATTACCACGGTAGGCGAACGTGCAGAAGATTTCTTTGTGGTATCAAATAACGAATATCAAGCGCTGACTGATGAAGAGCAAGCAAAAATTCATCAGGCATTACGTAAAAAACTCAACGCCGAAATTGAATAAGAGGACACTATGTCAGATTTAAAAACCATGATTGAAAATGCGTGGGATAACCGCGACAGCATTAGCCCTGCTACAGTATCAAGCGATGTTAAACAAGCAATTATAGATGCGCTTGAGCTATTAGATAGCGGCGCTGCTCGCGTTGCAGAGAAAATTTCAGGCGAATGGGTTGTTCACCAGTGGCTTAAAAAAGCAGTACTACTTTCATTTAGAATTCGTGAAAATCAGCCAATGAACGACGGCGTAAACCAATTTTACGACAAAGTACCGCTTAAATTTAGCGACTACACGCCGGAGCAATTTCAGCAAGGCGGCATGCGTGTCGTACCCAACGCCGTTGCTCGTAAAGGCAGCTTTGTAGGTAAAAATGTCGTATTAATGCCATCGTACGTAAACATAGGTGCATTTGTTGACGATGGCACCATGGTTGATACATGGGCGACAGTGGGCTCATGTGCTCAAATTGGCAAGAACGTACACTTATCTGGCGGCGTAGGCATAGGCGGCGTTTTAGAGCCGTTACAAGCGAATCCTACCATCATTGAAGACAACTGTTTTATTGGCGCACGTTCAGAAATTGTTGAAGGCGTAATTGTTGAAGAAGGCGCCGTTATTTCAATGGGAGTTTACATTAGCCAAAGTACCCGTATTTACGACCGTGAAACCGGTGAAATTCACTATGGCCGTGTGCCTGCCGGCGCGGTTGTGGTTCCAGGTGCACTGCCTTCAAAAGATGGCAGCCATAGCTTGTATGCGGCTATTATTGTGAAAAAAGTAGATAAACAAACTCGCGAAAAAGTGGGCATTAATGCCCTACTGCGCTCGATTGATGATTAAAAGCAGCTGTAAGTTTTTAGCTGTTAGCGCTAAGCAGGTTGATGTTAAACGTAGGTTGGGTTGAATAAAACGAAACCCAACGACACATTAAGTTAATGTGTATTCGCTAAAATTTAATTACATACAGAAAAAGCCCTAAGCTTGTATAGCTTTAGGGCTTTTTTAGTGATTTTAAAATACTTTCTCACAAACCTGTCCCCTTTAATTGCGTTGCTTTGTTAGATGCCTACAACTATAGTGAATTAACGCATAGTTCGATTGTCGAGGTTAAGTTGTTGCGGCTTTTTGTAATAAGTTGGTTGATATTATTATGTTCAAAACACGTCTTTGCTAATGACTTCAATACCTTTGAAAAAAAATTAGACGAAGCCGAAGATTATCTTACTGTTAATCCAGCTCAATCTATTACTATTTTAGAAAACCTCACAGGGTTACAACTCATGCCGCCAGAATTATTTATCCGCTGGCACCTTATCTATGCCCGTACAGCAGTACCTACAAGTCACTATGACGAGCTTTATACATCGATTGACGCAATATTTCAGCATCATCAAACTGATTATTTCAAACAAAAACTGACCACCATTATGAGTGCCTTGGGAATATGGCTTCGCCATGCAGAATATTTAGACGATGCCCAGTACTCATTTAAATGTGCTTACAAATATGCGCAAAACGATCGTCAACGCTTAACACTCACCAACAGTATGGCATTGGTTGCTCGCTCGCAAGATGACTTTGCAAAAGCGCGTGCTTTATACCTCGACAGTCATAAGATCACCACACAATTACAGCTTCCCAATGTAACCGCACTGATAGAAAGTAACTTAGGTTATTTAGCCCTGGATGAGGGCAATATACCCGAAGCTGAGCGCTATTTTAGAAGTGCATTAAGAAATAACCAAAACATTGATAAACGCGCGGGGCAAATCTCAACCGGGCTTAATTTATTAATGGTTTTTTTGATTCAAGAGCAGCAAATTAATTTTGAGCGACTCTATAGCCCAACGGCCACATTAACCCATGCCTTTCCCAATGAAGCGAAACAAGCATTACTTTTTTGGCTTGAAATAGACTACAAAAATTTGACTGGGGGTTTTATAAGCCAAAAAGACAAACAACAGTTACAAACAGCGTATGAGCAATTAGAAAGCGATAAAATGAAACAACTAGTCGCGCGCTATTTAGCCAACAAGCTAGATATAGCTGTAACCTTACCCGCCCCTATTGTCGCTAAGGACTTTACCAGCCCTTGGTTTGAGCTGGTAAAGCAATGTGATTGGAAACGCTAAGACTCGATTTAGTCCTTAGCCTATAAAAGGCTATCCCCCTCTAAAATAAATACTTTAATACTCTCACATCAACTTTCTCTTACTTTCTTTTTTAAAACCAAGCTGCTGTAAATATTAACTTTAATTTAAAAAAGTGACATTTTTAAGCTGCAAAATTAGCCAACCCTAGTGAATTTATAATAAGGTAGTCAGGCATACTTGAAAGTTAGCAATTAATATTAAGGATTAATATGACAAAAACTGCTTTACGCTCAACCATTTTGCTACCTGTATTTTTGCCCGCCGTATTTATTATTCTACTTTTGGTGATTGGTACAAGTAGTAACCCTGAACTCGCAGGTCAGGCATTTAGTGTTGCCCTTACGTGGATAACAGAAACCTTTGGCTGGTTTTATATGTTGTCTGTCGCTATTTTCTTGGTATTTATTGTCTCAGTCGCGGCTTCTAGCTGGGGGAATATAAAATTAGGGCCCGATCATGCACAGCCACAATACAGCTTTGGTGAATGGTTTGCCATGCTCTTTTCTGCCGGTTATGGCGTGGCACTGCTTTATTTTGGTGTTGCTGAACCTGTGCTGCATTACGCATCCCCGCCATCGGGGGCGGCTGAAACCGTTGATGCCGCCAAGCAGGCAATGCAAATTGCCTTTTTCCATTGGGGATTTCATATTTGGGCTATCTATGGAATTGTTGGTTTAGTGCTTGCTTACTTTGCATTTCGCCATGGCTTACCACTGTCTATTCGCTCTGCCTTGTATCCACTTATTGGCGATAAAATTTATGGCCCAATCGGCCATACTGTGGATGTATTTGCCATATTAGGTACTTTATTTGGTATTGCCACTACACTAGGGCTTTCGGTGACTCAAATAAATGCTGGCCTACATTACTTATGGCCAAACATCCCTATTAATACCACAGTGCAAATTACGGCCATTGCCGTTATTACTGCGGCAGCAACACTCTCAGTGGTGGCCGGTATGGATAAAGGGGTCAAGCGATTATCAATTGTGAATATGACCTTAGCGGTTTCACTAATGGCTTTTGTGTTTTTCATTGGCCCAACTATTCACATCTTAGAATCATTTTTACAAAATACCGGCAGCTACCTAAGCGGTATTGTTGAGCGTACTTTTAATTTACAAGCTTATAGTCGCAGTGATTGGATTGGTAACTGGACTTTATTTATATTTGGCTGGACGATTGCGTGGGCACCGTTTGTGGGTATGTTCATCGCTAAAATTAGCCGTGGTAGAACCATCCGACAATTTGTTGTTGGGGTAATGTTAGTTCCCACTATTTTTACCTTTTTATGGTTTTCAGTCTTTGGTGATACGGCACTTAACTTAATTATGAATGAGGGGTTTGATACGCTTATTGGCGATGTACAAGCAAATCATGCCGTCGCATTATTTCAATTATTTGAAGTGTTACCACTGTCATTTTTCATTTCACTACTCACTGTCATTTTGATCATAACTTTTTTTGTTACATCATCTGATTCAGGCTCTTTAGTCATTGATTCACTCGCCTCTGGAGGAAGCATTAATACGCCGGCTTGGCAACGCGTGTTTTGGGCGGTACTTGAAGGTGCTGTGGCGGCTGTTTTATTAGTGGCAGGCGGACTAAGTGCGCTGCAAACCATGACCATAGCCAGTGCCTTACCCTTTGCTATTATTATGCTAATTGCCACGGCGGGGCTTTGGCGAGCTCTAAAAATTGAAGGCCATCGAGACACCAGCTTGCAAGCACATACACTTAATAGCCGCAACATTAACTTGTCTCACTGGAAGCGTCGTTTAGCGGCTATGGTCAATTACCCTAATAAAGAAAAAGTACATACTTTTATTGGTAGCGTGGTAGTTGAGGCAATGAAAGCCGTACAAGCAGAATTGAAATCTAGACAATGGCATGCAGTGGTGGAATTTGATACTGATTTAGGTCGCGCTCATTTAACGGTGCTGCGCCATGAACATGTGGATTTTGTTTATGATATTCGCCTTACCGAGCATCCTATGCCAAGCTTTGCTTACTCAGAGCTAAAGCCTGATAACAACGATGCTGAAAAGTATTATAAGGCCGACGTGTTTTTACGTCGCGGTGGTCTGTCATACGATGTTTATGGCTACACTGAAGATGATATTGTGAAAGATATTCTTGACCAATTTGAGAACTACTTACACTTTCTAGGTAATAGCCCAGGCGAACTTCCTTGGGATATGGCCGAACATGATGACATGTTAAATACCGATAAAGCTTAACGGATGCAGTCAATATTGGTAAAACGGTAATTAAAAATAAAAAAGGCACTGTAAAGTGCCTTTTTATTTACTCAAATATAATTACAGCGCGTTAAATACATCGTCTGTTTTAGCGGCACAAATAAAATCGTTTTTATGCAAACCTTTAATTGAATGGCTCCACCAAGTAACAGTTACTTTACCCCATTCGGTTAATACACCAGGGTGATGGCCTTCATCTTCAGCCATATCGCCAACTTTATTAGTAAATGCAATGGCCTGCTTAAAGTTTTTAAACTTATAAACGCGCTCTAATTGCATAATACCGTCGCGTACTTCCGGCACCCAATCAGGGATTTTTTTAATTAATTCAGCCAATTCTGCATCTGATACTTTTGGAGCATCTGCATGACAGGCTTCACATTTTTGTTCACTTAATGAAGACATTTTAAATCCTTAATTCTAGTGTTACTTTTATTAAAAAACTAACTAGTTAATTTTTCTTTTGGGGGAAATTTCGGCTCGTGTAAACCAAGCGCCTTAGCTTGCTCAACTAAAGTCATTATATCCATTTGCGATATTTCAAACAGATCATGAATCGAATTAATGGTGTAGTACAGCGGCTGCATAATATCAATACGGTATGGCGTGCGCAGCACATCTAGCACATTCATTGGATTAATTTCTGGTGTATCAGAGTACACGTATTGGGTTTCTCCTGGGCTTGATAAAATACCGCCCCCGTAAATACGTAATCCTTTTTCAGTTTGCATCAAACCAAATTCGACCGTAAACCAATACATGCGCGCTAAATAAACGCGGTCTTTTTTCTCTGCCGCGTAACCTAGTTGCCCGTACTTATGCGTAAATTCAGCAAAGTCAGGATTTGTTAGCATGGCACAGTGACCGAATATTTCATGAAAAATATCGGGCTCTTGTAAATAATCAAATTCTTCACGGCTACGAATAAACGTAGCAACAGGAAACTGCTTGTTGGCCAGTAGTCTAAAAAACTCATCAAAGTCGATAAGTGCAGGTACAGGTGCTACTTGCCAACCTGTTGTTGCCAATAGCACTTCGTTTAGCTCACTTAGCTGTGGAATACGATCATGCGGTAGATTAATTTTTTTTAACCCTTCCATGTACTCGTCACAGGCTTTGCCTTCAATGCACGCAAGTTGGCGTGCTACAAGCTCAGACCAAATTTTATTTTCTTCATCGCTCCAATGTATAACGCCATTTTCATCTGGTGTTTTAGAGGTGTAATTACTTGCTTTAGCCATAAATACCTTCTTTGGGTTTAAACCCTAAATCGGTGTCAAAATAATAGCCACGTGCTCGGCTATTCGATGTAGCCATACTATGCAAAAGTGAACAAAAGTTTAATAGCTTGACTCAGATCAATACTTTCGCAGAACACGAATATCGTAAATTTATAATTACACTAGAGCAAAGATAAAAAGACACCCTATATTTAACAGCACTTAAAGATCGATATTCCTGTAAATAATAAATTACACCTTACGATGTTTTAGTAAATGCTTGGTTGAGATCGTTAATAATATCATTAACATCTTCAAGCCCAACAGATAAGCGAATTAAACCATCACTAATTCCGGCTGCTAATCTTTCTTCGGGTGTGTAAGGCGAATGGGTCATCGATGCAGGGTGTTGAATAAGTGTTTCGGCATCGCCTAAGCTAACCGCTAAAGTACATAGCTTCATGCTATCAATAAACTGCTCACCGTCGGTTAAACTCCCTTTAATTTCAAAAGCAATAACACCGCCAGCAGCTTTCATTTGCTTACCAATAAACCGATGACCTGGGTGCGACTTCAGTCCAGGATAGTACACTTTACTCACTTGAGGGTGAGCCTCTAAATATTCAGCAATCGTTTGCGCACTCTGGCAATGACGCTCTACCCGTATAGCTAATGTTTTTAAACCTCGGTTAATTAACCATGCATCGTGTGGGCTAATCGTCGCGCCTATATCTTTTAACACCGTCATTTTAATATGTGTAATGTGCTCAAGGGATCCACACACAATACCTGCGACTACATCGCCGTGACCATTTAAATACTTGGTAGCACTGTGCATAATAATATCGATGCCGTATTGTTTAGGTGACTGTAGCAGCGGCGTTAAAAAGGTATTGTCGACCACACTTATTAAATTATGCTGTTTTGCTACATCACCAATAAGTGCTAAATCAATAACGGCCATCGTCGGGTTTATCGGTGTCTCTGCAAATATCATTTTTGAGTTTGGCTTTATTGCAGCACGTAACTCATCTTTATTGGTCATATCCACAAAGGTGACTTCAATGCCCCAACGCGGCAACATATGCGCAAAAAAAGCAAAGGTGCAGCCATAAAGCGCACTTGATGCAACTAAGTGATCGCCTTGTGATAAAAAGCTCAGTACCGAAGCCGATACCGCTCCCATACCTGTAGCCGTTGCCGCTGCAGCCTCACAGCCCTCTAATTGCGCCACTTTTTGTTCAAGTTCAGTGGTGGTAGGGTTACCCAAACGCGTATAAATATAACCGGGCTCATCGCCAGCAAACCGTGCAGCACCCTGCGCAGCATTTTCAAAATGAAATGTCGATGTTTGGTATAATGGCGAGGTTAATGCACCATGGGGATCATTGGCTTTTTGTGGGCCATGAATACATTGGGTGTGTGGATGATGCTTGCTCATTGTGTGCTCTCGTTTTTATTATGTGTGTCAATTACATAAATAAAACGCACCGCACTTTAAATCACAAGCATGCCGGATGCTCAGATGGCTATTTGTGCAAACTTTACTCAAAAAGCTGTACACAAATATTGCCAACTATTTACTCTCCTCTCTCTTAGTGCGACTCATAATTTTACTCGCAATCCCTTGAACAGTGCCTTTTAACAAGCTGCGTTTATTTTCAAGACGCGGTAAGGGTCGGCTTAATTCCATGGCTTTATAGCCTATACGTGCTGTAAATATACCCGCACTGACGCCTTGCGCGGCTCGCCCTGAAAGTTTGCCTAATAGCTCAGCACTAAGTGCCGTGGCCGCTAAATCAGATACAAGCTCTGCACTACCTACAAACATGACTTGTTTTAACAGCATTCGATAGAGTTTAATGCGACTGGCGTAACCAAAACCAATGCCATAAATTTTACCTATTTGTTCAATTAATTTTGTACCGCGCCATAACACCGCTATCATATCCACCAGCGCAAGAGGGCTTAATGCGACTAATAAGGCTGACTCTGTTGCAAAGCGGTTTATAAGCTTTTTAGCTTGGGTGTCTTGCGTTACCAGTAGGCTATTAGCGTAAAGTGTCATTATTTCTTTATCACTATGGTGCGTAGCAACTTGGTTTTTAAAGTTTTCAAAATTGTCTAACTGCTGGTGCTTGTTCAATTTTTCAAGCCAAGGGAGTGCACCACCCACTTGCTCACTGTTTAATAGCCTATCGGCTTCATGGCGATGCAGCTGATTACGCTTTAAACTGCGCAACATCCGATACTCTCGCCATAACAACCTTGTTATTAATAACACACCGCTTACCACAGCGGTTAAATAAACACTGCCCAAAATAAGCGATTGCTGATAAGCAAGCACAATAGAAAACCCAAACTCTAGCAGTACTAAAATAATAAAGCTGAGCGCAAACAAGCCTTTGAGCGTTTGCCATTTTGACTTTTTATACACCGGCTCTAAATCAACTTCAGGCTCAAGCGCATCATCCTCAAGCTCAGAGGTGTAATCACTTTGTCCGTGTTCAATAATTTTAGCAGGTGTTAACGCAGGCTCGTTTTGCTCAATATTTTGAGCATTAATACGACGCCCTGCTTGAAACTGTTGCGTTGACTCACTCATGTTAATTTGTCTCCTAGCAGGTACTGCATCACATGATCTAATCGAATATGTTTAAGTTGTTTGTCGGGGCTTGGCATCGGCGAAAATGACAAAAATTCAAACCCTTGCGCTGGCCACTCACTTTTATTAAGCATTCGACTTGGCGGCTCTGGTGGTAAATAAGTCAGCCACTCATGCTCATTTAAAGGTTTACCGTAAACGCAATCAAGGGTTTGACCTTTATCAACCACTTGGCGAGGTTGGGTTGCGGTAATTGATGACATAGCCATAGTTTCAATTTGTACACCATCAAACTTTAAATGATTACTTTGCTCTTTAACCAGCGAGTCTAGTAACAAGGCTAACGCTTTATGATGCTTAGCACTGATGTGATCTGACTTATTAGCAGCAAACAATATTTTATCAATATTCGGTTTGAATAAACGTTTAAAAAAGCCAGACTCCCCATAACTAAAATGTGCCAACAATTGATTAATAACACGGCTTTGCTCATGCAACGTTTCATGGCCTTCATTTAATGCACTGAGTACATCAACCAACACAATTTGGCGGTCAAAATGACGAAAATGCTCATTATAAAATGGCTTAACGACTTCTTTCACGTAAGCATTAAAACGTTTAATTAAATGCGCTAAATTAGAACCCGCCACCACATCGTCTTTCATTTTTTCAGGATTAATTGGAAAAAATAACAATAACGGCGCACCTTGCAAGTCGCCTGGCATTAACATTCGCCCGGGTTGTAACATCGCAAGTTTGGTGTCTTTTTTTAGCCCTACTAGCATGCGTTGATAAAGTTGTGCAATGTTAGCAAGCTCACTTTCATCCACAGGCGCATGTAAATCAAGTTGCTCTACGGCGTGTAAAAAATCGCCTGAGGTAGCGCTGCGAGGAGACTGATTTAATAATGGGTATTGCTGTTCACACCACGCAGTATAGCTTTGTTCAAGCATAGGTAAATCGAGCAGCCATTCGCCTGGATAGTCAATAATATCAAGGTATAACGTTGATTGCGGTGAAAAATGACCTCGCAGACCCGCATTACTTTGGTATTTAATCGCCAAGCGTAGGGTATTTATTCGCTCAGTAGACGCCGGCCAAGCAGGGTCACCTTCCATTGGCAGTAAGGCACTCATTGCACGGTTATAATCAAAAGTGGGCACGTTTAATGCCTCTTGCGGCACAATTTTAGTGGCAATATGACGATGCTCGCGCATCACATCAAAAAAAGGTAAGTTGTTGTCATTCGCCTGAGAGGTTAAGTGCTTAACTAACGCGCTTATAAACGCGGTTTTACCACTGCCGCTCAACCCAGTTACAGCAAGCTTAACATGTTGGTCTAAACTACGGTGCAGGGCTTTTTGTGCTTTGCCTTTAAAGGTTTTAAAGGTCTTTTTTGCAAATGATTGGCTCATAAAGTGTTTTGCACCCTATCTGCCGTAATTGTTCACGTTACAAACAAGGTGCTTATCAATCCTTTAAAGTTTATTAATTTCACGACTGACCGTAAATTCGCTTGAGGTAACGTAACGTTCCATCTCTTGTAAGCGAACATCAACACGTGTTAAACGCTCTTTTAAGTCTTGTAATGCACGACGAGGTGGCTCGCCCTTTTGCCATACTTTAAACTTAACTTCTAGTGGGTCATCACTGTAAGTTGAATGCGTTTTACGTGTTGCAGCAGGTTTTTTATCTAAAATAAACCATGCTGCAATGTACGCTACCACAAATAATGGGCCACCGGTTAGTAGTACCGCACTAACAAATATAATGCGAACTAACCATAACTCCATATTAAAGTAGTCACTTAAACCGGCACATACGCCAGCTATTTTGCCGCGTTGTGGGTCTCTGAATAATTCGCGTTTAGTGTTCATACTTTTTGTCTCCACTGAGGTGACTCTTGATCAAGCAACGCTTCTAATGTTTCTACTCTATCAGCCATTTTTTCAGCTTTTTGTGCTAGCTCCAATAATTGGCGGTGCTCATGCTCACTCAACCCTTGGCTTACTTGCTTTTTGCTACGGTAGTGTAAAATTAACCACAGTGGCGCAACAAAAATCATAAATAAGATAAAGGGGGCAACTAGTATCTCTGGATCAAACATAATCCTCTCCTGACAATCCTTATTCTATGTTGATGTCAGGGGCACGTGGCCCCTGATATTATCGTTTTATTTATTTGCGAGTTTCTTTTTAAGTTCAGCTAACTCGTCATCAATCTTTTCATTCTTTTGTAAGTCTGCAATTTCATCAGCTAACGTTTGTTTACCTAAATCATAAGACTCTATTTGAGATTCTAGCCCATCAATTTTGGTTTCGTAACGTTCAAAGCGATTAAGTGCATCCTCTACTTTAGAACTATCAAGCGCTTTTTTAACTTCAAGGCGCGACTCAGCCGAGCGTTGACGTAAAATAATCGCTTTTTGACGTGCCTTAGCATCTGCTAGCTTTTCTTGTAGCGTAGTAACCTCTTGTTGTAGCTTCTCAATATGAGACTCTACATGGTCAAGTTCACTTTCTACCGCAGCAACTGCGTCGGCTGATTTTTGCTTTTCAAGTAATGCTGAGCGTGCTAAATCGTCACGATCTTTGCTCAGTGCCAGTTCGGCTTTGTCTTGCCAATCGTTTACTTGGGCTTTTAGTGTATCTACGCGACGTACTAATTCTTTTTTCTCAGCGAGTGTTTTTGCTGATGTAGAGCGTACCTCTACCAGTGTATCTTCCATCTCTTGGATAATAAGACGAACCATTTTTTCAGGGTCTTCTGCTTTATCTAAAATGGCATTGATATTAGAATTAACAATGTCTGCAAAACGTGAAAAAATTCCCATAACATATACCTCTATTATTTAATCTAAATGTGTCTGCTTTTATTAGTATCAATATGCTTGCCAACTTTTTTAATTTTAAAATAGCAATAAATTTCAAATAGTTAAATGTAAATTACAAATTGCTTTTGTTATCAATCATAATGAAATACACTAACTGTTAGTAAAAATGACTAAGAGTTAGGAAATATGAGTCAATATCGCCAACAGGATAATTTGCTCGGCCAATCAGACAGCTTTTTATCGGTTCTTGATCAGGTATCGCAGCTAGCAAACCTAGATAAACCCGTACTTATTATTGGTGAACGTGGTACCGGTAAAGAGCTTATTGCAGCACGTTTACACTTTTTATCCAAGCGCTGGGATCAAAGTTACGTCAAACTTAACTGTGCGGCATTAAACGAAAATCTACTCGAAAGTGAATTATTTGGCCATGAAAGTGGTGCATTTACTGGCGCAAGTAAACGCCATGAAGGCCGATTTGAGCGGGCTAATAGCGGCACCTTATTTTTAGATGAGTTGGCAAATACTTCTGCCCTAGTGCAAGAAAAGCTATTAAGGGTAATAGAGTATGGTGAGTTTGAGCGTGTTGGCGGCAAACAAACGGTTAAAGTAGATACGCGCTTAGTCTGTGCGACCAATGAAGACTTACCGCATTTAGCGCAGCAAGGTGAATTTAGAAGCGATTTACTCGATAGGCTCGCATTTGATGTGATCACTCTACCGCCACTGCGCGAACGCCAAGACGATATTATGTTACTGGCTGAGCAATTTGCAATGAATATGGCACGCGACTTAGAGTGGGAGTTATTTAGTGGCTTTACTCGCAATGCACAAGAAAGTTTACTCAGTTATGAGTGGCCGGGTAATGTGCGTGAGCTTAAAAATGTGGTGGAGCGAAGTCTTTATCGCCACGGCAATGAACATATCCCTGTGCATAAAATTATTTTAGACCCATTCGAAAGCCGCTTTAGACCTAAAGCACGTATTAAACATGCACAAGCCCCTGTTGCTGTGCAAAATGAAGTTGTTAACACCCAGCCCAAAGAAGCGCCTGTAACACCGAGTTTGAGTAACGCAGAACCTGAGTTTCCTTGTGACTTAAAAACACTCTCTAATGAATTTGAGATCACATTAATAAAAAAAGCATTAGAACATAGCCAATTTAATCAAAAGAAGACTGCAGAAGTACTTGGTTTAACGTATCATCAATTACGTGGTTATTTGAAAAAATACAATTTGCTGGAATAGTAGAGGTTGTGCGGGTGCATAAATTATTACTTGCTTTATTATCATTGAGTTTAGTAGGTTGCATTGATAGTAAAGAAGAAATCTTAGAAGAAAAAAACCAAGGCCTCGTTTATTGCGCTGAGGCAAATCCTGTGTCGTTCAATCCACAAGTCACAACCACAGGATCAACCATCGATATTATTGCTAACCAGTTGTACGACCGGTTAATTAGTATTGACCCTGTGACTGCTGAATTTAAAAGCGAACTAGCCACCGACTGGAAAATTAGCAAAGACGGTAAGTCTGTCACTTTTACTCTGCGTAAAGGGGTTAAATTTCATACCACCGCGTATTTTACTCCAACACGCGAATTTAACGCTGATGATGTCATTTTCACTTTCAGTCGTTTATTTGATGTATACAACCCCTATCACTTTGTCGGTGATGCGAATTATCCCTACTTTCAAAGTGTGGGTATTGACCAACTTATTCGTAAAATTGTCAGGGTGTCTGATCACCAAGTTCGGTTTGAATTATTTAACGCAGAAAGCAGTTTTTTAGCGAATATGGCGACCGATTTCGCCGTGGTGCTCTCTAAAGAATATGCCATGGCGCTCAAAGCCAACAACCAAGAAAACCTATTTGATCAATATCCAGTTGGCACCGGTCCTTATATTTACAAAGAATACCGACGAGACCATTTAGTACGCTTTTATAAAAACGCTGACTATTGGAAACACGAGGTGGCACTTGAGCAGTTGGTGTACGACATTACCCCTAATGGCACCACGCGTATTGCTAAAATTCTTACCAAAGAGTGTGACGTAACTGCGCATCCTAGCAGTGCACAGTTAAGTATTTTAGCTCAGCGAGATGATATTAACGTTGAAAGGGAAACCAACTTAAACATAGGTTATTGGGCATTTAATTCCGAACGCCCTCCGTTTGATAACTTAAAAGTACGCCAAGCCTTAGTGCATGCCATTGATATAGAAAAAATAATGCAGGCAGTTTACTACGGTAATGGACTTCGTGCGCGGTCAATATTACCACCCACGTCGTGGGCGTTTGAACCACAAAAGAACATGCCAATTTTCGACCCACAACTGGCAAAAAAACTATTAACAGAAGCCGGTTATGAAAAAGGGTTTGATATGAGCATTTGGGCTATGCCTGTCAGCCGTATTTATAACCCCAATGCACGAAAAATGGCAGAGCTGATGCAAAGCGATTTACGCAAAATTGGCGTTAACGTTAATATTGTCGAGTATGAGTGGAACACCTTTATTCAACGCATAGGCGAGCACCGTCACGACAGTGTATTATTAGGTTGGGCAGCAGATACGCCTGATCCTGACAACTTTTTTAGCCCGTTACTTAGCTGCACCGCGACCTTCAGTGGCAAAAACCCAGCGAACTGGTGTAATCCTGAATTTGATTTACTGTTAACTAAAGCTCTCGATACGACCGATTTAAATTTACGTAAACAATATTACGACGCAGCACAAAGTATGATCATCGAACAATTACCCTTATACCCAATAGCCCACGGCATGCGTTTTCAGGCAAGTAGTGCTGATGTTGAGGGGATCACACTCGGGCCATTTGGCGCTATTTCATTGGCTAACGCGAGGAAGAAGTAATGTTATTCGATTATATTTTACGCCGCCTCGGATTGTTATTTTTCATGGTGTTATTACTGAGTATTTTTACTTTTTCGCTGAGCTACTTATTCCCTGGCGATCCACTGAGTAACTTAAGCGGCATACCAGACACTAACTTTACTCAAAATGCACAGCTAGAAGAAAAGTACCTGTTTAACAGTAACTACTTTATGCAGTACATTGCCTTTGTTGGGCGAATAGTACAAGGCGATTGGGGCGTGTCGTTTGCCTCAGGAGATAGTGTTTTTGCTCACGTGGTTGATTTAATTCCAGCGACCTTAGAGCTGAGTATTTATGCGTTAGTCATCTCGGTTGTGGTTGGCGTGCCTGTCGGGATTTTAGCATCGGCTTATCATAAACAATGGCCTGATAAATTAATTAGCTCAACAGCTATGGTTGGCTATTCTATGCCTATTTTTTGGCTCGCGTTATTACTAATTATGGTTTTTTCGCTCAAACTTGGTTGGTTTCCTATGTCGGGGCGAGTGAGCTTATTGTATGAAATACCTGCCAGTACGGGGTTTATCTTACTGGATATTTTACTAGCTGATTTTCCCTACAATGGCATGGCAATGCTTGATGCACTGCATCACCTAACGTTACCCACCATTGTACTGGCTATGTATCCGACTACTGTATTGGTGCGCTTTACTCGCGAGTCAATGTTAAAAGTAATGGATCAAAACTTTATCAAAACAGCTCGCGCCAAAGGCCTTAACCGTGGACAGCTTATTATTCATCACGCCCTGAGAAATGCATTACTGCCGGTTATAAAGCAAATAGGTTTGCAATTTAGCACCTTAATCACCCTTGCTATGATCACCGAGGTTATTTTTTCATGGCCGGGGATTGGCCGTTGGTTAATAGACAGTATTTATCAACGTGACTACCCTGCCATACAAGGGGGCTTAATGGCCGTTTCTTTTTTCATTATTATTGCGACAATTATAGCTGAACTAACATACACCCTACTCGATCCTCTGTCTCGGAACCAAGCGCATGGCAAAGTTTAATTTATTTTCAGAAGATTCAAATAAATCGCCATTAGCGAGACTATGGCGAAAATTTAAAAATAACCATCCTGCTTTGGTGGGTTTATGGGTGTTTATTGCCTTTAGTATATTAGCTGCAACAGCGCCGTTTCTTGCGCCCTATGGAGTAAACCAACAGCACAGTAATGCACTACTGCTGCCACCTTCATGGAATGAAATGGGCGATGTGCGGTTTATTTTAGGCACCGATGACTTAGGCCGAGATGTGCTTTCACGCTTAATGAATGGCGCGACTTATACATTTGGCTTGTCGGTCGTGGCTGCACTAATTACCACCATAATTGGTGTGTTAGTCGGTACATTTGCTGGTATTAGCAAAGGCATACGCTCTAGCTTTTTGAACCATTTACTTGATGTAACCTTGTCTATCCCTTCATTATTATTGGCCATTATTATTATTGCCATACTCGGTCCTGGATTAATGAATACCGTTTGGGCAATTATTTTAGCGCTGTTACCACAGTTTATTCATTCCATTAGAAACCTAATCGTTGATGAGTTAGGTAAAGATTATGTCACAGCGTACCGGCTCGATGGAGCCTCTAAGTGGCATATTTTATCGCGCGGTATTTTTCCTAATGTGTATGAATATATTGTGGTTATTTTTACTATGGCCCTCTCTACTGCTATTTTAGATATTGCTGCGCTAGGGTTTTTAAAACTTGGCGCACAGCCGCCCACCACTGAATGGGGTGCTATTTTAGCCGAAAACTTAGGGCTTATTTATTTAGCCCCATGGACGGTGGCTCTTCCGGGTGTACTGCTATTTTTAGCCGTTCTTTCAACAAACTTGGTGGGCGATGGACTTCGCAAAGTTTTACAAGCGCGTAAGGCAGATTAAATGCATTTACTAGATATTCGAAATTTAACCATAGAGCTGCAAACGTCTGAAACCGCTATTCGCGCTGTTGACCGAGTAAGTTTTAGTTTAAAAGAAGGTGAAGTACACGCCTTAGTGGGAGAATCCGGCTCAGGAAAAAGCTTAATTGCAAAAGCCATTGTAGGCGTACTTAACGAGCGCTGGGTTATAACCGCCGATAGAATGCATTGGCGCGGTGTCGATTTAATGCGCCTCACACCAGAGCAGCGCCGTAAAACCGTCAGCCAAGACATTGCAATGATTTACCAAGATCCAAGTCGCTGCCTTGACCCTACTGCAAAAATATTTAACCAAATCGCTGAAACACTGCCTGAAGTGGCCGCCAAAGGGTTTTTCTTAAAACGCAACCGAGAGCGTAAAGATCGTGTAAAAGCACTGATACACAAAGTGGGCATTAAAAATCATGAAGCCGTGCTTGATAGCTACCCTCATGAACTCTCTGAAGGCGTTTGTCAAAAAGTCATGATAGCCATGGCCATTGCGCGTACACCTAAATTGCTCATTGCTGATGAGCCAACAACCGCACTAGAAAGTACCACTCGTGCGCAGGTATTTCGATTATTAAAAAGTTTGAATCAGCTAAAGAATATGTCTATTTTGATGATTTCCCATGAGCTAGAAGAAATAGTAAATTGGTCACATGGTATTCATGTTTTGTATTGCGGACAAATGGTTGAAGCGGGTCCAACGCACCGTATTTTTAGCCAACCGCGTCATCCTTATACGCAGGCTTTATTAAAAAGCTTACCTGATTATGAGCACGGCTTAGCCCATAAAGAACCTTTTTATGCATTAAAAGGCACCATACCTACACTACAACATTTACCGATTGGTTGTCGTTTAGGACCGCGTTGCCCGCAAGCACAAAAAGAGTGTGTGGTTGCCCCTAAACTCTCTAAACACCACGGCCATAGTTACGCGTGTCACTTTCCATTGATCAAGGAAGTAAAATAATGCAACCCTTGTTAAAAGTTCAAGCCTTGTCAAAAGCCTTTAACATGCGTGCAGGTTTATTTAGCCGTAAAAAATTTGATGTACTAAAAAACATCTCATTTAGTATTGGTAAAGGTGAAACGATTGCCATTATTGGTGAAACCGGCTCAGGAAAAAGCACCCTCGCTAAATTGTTAGTTGGCGCATACAGTGCAGACAGCGGACAAATATTATTAGAAAATAACACCATTGAAAACAACGGCCAGCGCGATGCTCAGTGCCGTTACATCCGAATGATTTTTCAAGATTCGGCCACCTCATTAAACCCGGCATTAACCATTGCAGAAATGCTCGACGATTGCCTAAAATTTAATACCGATTTTGATAAAGATCAGCGCAGTGAAAAAATTGGCAGTACTTTACTTAAGGTCGGTTTGCTGGTTGATCATCAACAATACTATCCGCATATGTTTAGTATTGGGCAATTACAGCGTATAGCGCTCGCTCGCGCACTTATTTTAGATCCCAAGGTCGTTGTACTCGATGAGGCACTTTCGTCGCTTGACCCCTCTGTGAGGGCGCAAATAGTTAACTTATTACTTAAATTACAGCTCGAAACCGGTTTAACCTATATTTTGATCACCCATCACTTAAGTTTAGTGCGTCATATTAGCGACCAATTAGTCGTTCTCAATAAAGGTGAAATTGTTGAATACGGTCCCACTGAAGCTATTTTTCAAAGCCCACAGTCAAAGGTTACTCAACGCTTATTAAGCTGTTAATACAAAAACAAAAAAGGCGCCAATTGACGCCTTTTATAGTTTAGCTATTATTTATTCCGCAGGTTGCGCTGCTTTTGGTACATTTAGTTCCGCTTGTTGCTTAAGCGACTCAATGAATACCGAATAGTTTTTCTGTGCTTGGGCCATCGTGATATTTTGCTTCATTTGTGGCTCAATGCTGTCACTCACTGGTGCATCCGTGACTGAGTTAAGCGCAACAATAGCAGCATCACCATTGTTTAAGTTAACTACATCATAAACTGCGCCATCACGTGGGTGCGCCATTTTAAATACTTGGGTAACAATAGCAGGCGAAACAGCAAAGCTTTCACGAGTAAGTTGCGACTCTTGACGAACGCTTAGTGACTGCTCAATAGCAACGTCGTTTAAGCTCTTACCGTCTTTGATTTGTGCAAATAAGGTACGTGCTTTTTCTTTAGCAAGATCCGACGCTTTTTCGTTCACTAAGCGTGTTTTAATTTGCTCGCTTACTTCGCTCAATGCTTTAGTTGCAGCCGGTTGATGCTCGTTAACACGAACCACAATCACGTGCTCATTACCTAGTTCGATTACTTCTGAGTTTACTTTATCTTCTAGTAATTCAACTGATGATAATGCGGTTATAACCGCAGGATTATTAAGCGGCTCAGGAAGCGCACTCAGTGCTAATAGCGGTGTAGATTGTACTTCAACACCCGCCACTTCAGCAGCATCGTCTAAGCGGTCAGAAATCTCAAATGCTAACGCACCCATTTCTGTTTGCTTCTCGTAAAACGCATCCACTTTTTCAGCTTGTTCAAGTTCAGCACGTAAATCGGCTTTCACGGCATCGTAAGGTTTAACTTGCTGCGATTGAATGTCTGTAAGTTTAATGATGTGATAACCAAATTCAGAGGCTACTACATCAGAGTAATCACCTCTGTTTTGCAGTGCAAAAGCAGCATCTTCAAATGCAGGCTCCATGACATCACGTTCAATCCACTCTAGGTCACCACCCATTTCGGCGCTAACAATATCATCTGACGACGATTCAGCTAATTGTGCAAAATCAGCACCCGCATTAAGCTGTGCTAATAAAGACTCAGCTTTCGCTTTTGCCGCATCGTCATCTTCACTGTTATCAATTAAGATATGTGATACACGACGTTTTTCAGGCTCAACATATTGCGCTTTACTCTGCTCATAATATGCTTTTACGTCGTCTTCGCTTACCGATGCAACATCGATATCATCTGCATCTAACTCAATGTAATTAACTGAAATAAGCTCTGGCGATAAAAATTGCCCTGCATTTAATTCGTAATAATCAGCCACTTCTTGATCAGTAACGTCAACATCAGCCTGCATTGCTTGTTTATCAATGACTAAATAATCAATGCTGCGAGTTTGTTGTTGCAGTGCAATGGCTGATTTAAGCTCGTTTTGCAATGCAAAGTCAGTTCCTGCAACCGCTGACACTAACTGGCTACGTGTCATATCATCACGAAGGTACTCTCGAAATGAATCAGGTTGGAAGTTCATTTGACGAATCACTTGTAAGTAACGGTCGTTATTAAATTGATCGCCAATTTTAAAATAAGGAAGCTCTAAAATTGTTTGACGAATACTTTCATCACTCACACGCAGACCCAGCTCAGTCGCTAACTGGCTTTGTAATTCTTGTTGTACTAAACGGTCAATCACGCCTTGACGTATTTGAGCCATATAAGTTGGATCGGCTGCTATTTGGGTAAAATATTCACCAAATTGTTGTTCTAAGCGGCTACGTTCATTTTGAAACGCACGGCTAAATTCTGTTTGGCTAATTTTAATTCCATTTACTTCAGCAACGGGTTGTTCTGTGGTTTGACCTAAGTAACTACCGATCCCAGCTAAGGCAAAAGATAAAATCACCGCGCCTAAAATGACTTTGGCTACCGGCCCTTGCGAACCTTCTCTGATTTTCTCAAGCATTTGTTTATCTCTTTTCTGACCAAGGTCTTTTCTACCTTGTCATATGTAAAAAAAGCGTATCTTACCAGATACGCTTTTTCACTTGAAGTAACTGGCGGTGAAGTAACTTAATTCATCGATTAGAATAATTAAGCGTATTGTTCACTCGCCATAACTAATTTGTTTACACAGTGATTAGTTTACTGCGTCTTTAAGCGCTTTACCGGCTTTAAAAGCTGGGATGTTAGCAGCAGCAATTTGAATCGTTTCACCAGTTTGTGGGTTACGACCTGCACGAGCAGCACGCTCACGTACAGAGAAAGTACCAAAACCAACAAGTGCAACTGAGTCGCCATCTTTTAGCGCGCCAGATACAGATTCGATGAATGAATCTAGTGCACGACCTGCAGCCGCTTTAGAAATGTCAGCATCAGCTGCGATTTGATCGATTAATTGAGATTTATTCACAATATCATCCTCTTTCATTGTTGTTATCAAGAGCGATTGTTTTTTTAAACTAACATCACTGTTTTGAAATTTTTGAGCATTTATTTAAAGCTCATATGATTATATTTTTCTTAAGCCTAGGCCCTGCAAGGGCTAGGCTTGAAAACCAGTGCTTAACTTATCATACCGTTTAGATTTGAAAAGCCCCTAAAAGCACTTTTTTTGGCTTTTTTACTGCTTTTTCGGTGTTTCGACTGAAAAACTATCAACTGGATGCACTAAAGCAAGCTTTAATACCTCATCAATCCATGTAACTGGGTGAATATCAAGACCCGCCAATACATTGTCAGGTATCTCTTTTAAGTCACGTTCGTTAATTTTTGGAATGATGACCGTTTTAATCCCACCACGGTGAGCCGCTAATAATTTCTCTTTTAAACCACCAATAGGCAATACTTCACCACGTAAGGTAATTTCACCTGTCATGGCTACATCAGAGCGCACCGCATTACCGGTTAAGCTTGAAACCAAACACGTTACCATTGCAATACCGGCACTTGGGCCATCTTTAGGTGTTGCACCCTCAGGTACGTGTACGTGAATATCGCGCTTTTCATAAAAGTCGCTATTAATACGCAGCTCATCAGCACGATTACGCACAACGGTCATTGCCGCTTGAATCGACTCTTGCATTACATCGCCTAACGAGCCGGTGTAAGTCAATTTGCCTTTACCTGGTACTGCAGCACATTCAATCGTGAGTAAGTCACCACCGACTTCTGTCCATGCTAGGCCTGTAACTTGGCCAATACGGTCGCCATCTTCTGCTTTACCGTAATCAAAGCGCTGCACACCTAAGTATTCTTCAAGGTTATCTGCATCAATTGTCACTGTTTTAGTGTCTTTTTCGATTAAGATATTTTTAACCGCTTTACGACATAGCTTAGATACTTCACGCTCTAAATTACGCACGCCCGCTTCACGAGTGTAATAACGGATAATACCAATGATAGCACTGTCGGCAATTTCAACTTCTTTAGCTTTTAAACCATTACGCTTAATTTGCTTAGGAATTAAATGTTCTTTAGCAATATTTAGCTTTTCGTCTTCGGTGTAACCCGATAATCGAATCACTTCCATGCGGTCTAATAAAGGACCTGGAATATTAAAGCTGTTTGAGGTTGCAACAAACATCACATCAGATAAGTCGTAATCAACTTCTAAGTAATGGTCCGCAAAGTGACTGTTTTGCTCAGGATCCAATACTTCTAACAATGCTGATGCAGGGTCACCGCGCATATCTGCTGACATTTTGTCAATTTCATCTAACAAGAATAATGGGTTTTTAACGCCCACTTTAGTCATGTTTTGAATTAACTTACCAGGCATAGAGCCAATGTAAGTACGACGATGCCCTCGAATCTCAGCCTCATCGCGTACGCCACCGAGTGCCATACGAACGTACTTACGACCCGTTGAACGCGCAATAGACTGTCCAAGTGATGTTTTACCTACACCTGGCGGTCCAACTAAACATAAGATTGGCCCTTTAAGTTTATTTGTGCGCTGTTGTACTGCGAGGTACTCAATAATGCGCTCTTTGACTTTATCAAGGCCGTGGTGATCGCTATCTAATATTTTTTGCGCGCCGGCTAAGTCTTTTTTTACCTTGGAGCGTTTTTTCCACGGTACGTTAATTAACGTATCTATGTATGAGCGAACAACACTGGCTTCTGCCGACATTGGCGACATCATTTTAAGCTTATTTAACTCAGCTGTGGCTTTTTCTTTCGCTTCTGATGGCATGCCAGACTCTTCAATGCGTTTTTTTAGCGCTTCAAATTCATCCGGTACGTCATCAATTTCACCCAACTCTTTTTGAATCGCTTTCATTTGCTCATTGAGGTAATACTCACGCTGCGATTTTTCCATTTGCTTTTTAACGCGGGTGCGAATTTTCTTCTCAACTTGCAATAAGTCTATTTCACCTTCCATCAGCGCCATTAAGTACTCTAAACGTTCTGTAACGCTAGATATTTCAAGTACTTTTTGTTTTTCAGGCACTTTCAATGGCATATGTGCTGCCATAGTGTCAGCAAGACGCGCGGGCTCATCAATACCCGATACCGAGGTCATGACTTCAGGTGGGATTTTTTTATTTAATTTTACATAGCCTTCAAACTGGCTCAATGCACTACGAATAAAGATATCTTGTTCTTGTTCGTTCACTGAATCCGATTCAATGAACTGTGCATTAGCAACGAAAAAGTCTTCGTTATCAACAAACTCTTCGATATTCGCACGTTGTGTGCCTTCAACTAATACTTTTACTGTACCATCGGGTAGCTTTAATAATTGAAGTACAGTCGCAATTGTCCCAACACGATAAATATCGTCTTTCTCAGGCTCATCTACAGTTGCATCTTTTTGTGCAACTAAGAAAATTTGTTTGTCTTTATCCATTGCCGCTTCAAGGCATTTTATTGATTTTTCACGGCCTACAAAAAGCGGGATCACCATGTGTGGATACACCACCACATCGCGCAGTGCTAGCACAGGGATTTCGACTCGATCGTTTCTCTCAAGCGTCATTGTATTTTCTCTTTGCACTTCATTTATTTAAAGATTACTCAAGTATATGGGGATAACCTAATTAAAGTTCAACAATTTTTGTTAACTCGATTAAATTAATTATAAAAAAAGGAGCCATTGGCTCCCTTTTTTTATAATTCGCTCAGAATTTAATCTGCCGCAGCGTGTTCTTGATGACTGCTATCATAAATTAAGATGGGATCAGACTCACCTTTAATAACGGTTTCATCAACAACCACTTTGCTAACGTTATCAATTGAAGGCAGCTCATACATAGTATCAAGTAATACACCTTCTACGATTGAACGTAGGCCACGCGCACCGGTTTTACGTTCCATTGCTTTATGAGCAATAGCACGCAGTGCGTCATCACGAAACTCAAGCTCAACATCTTCCATACCAAACAATACTGAAAACTGCTTAGTAATGGCGTTTTTAGGCTCACTTAAAATCTGAACCAGCGCGGCTTCATCAAGTTCAGTCAATGTTGCAACTACAGGTAAACGACCAATAAACTCTGGAATTAAACCATATTTTACTAAATCTTCTGGCTCTACATCTTTAAATGTTTCACTCAAAGAACGGCTCGCCGCCGACTCTTTAACGTCAACACCAAAACCAATACCGGTGTTTTTATGGCTACGCTGTTCAATAACTTTATCAAGACCAGCAAATGCACCACCACAAATAAACAGTATCTTAGAAGTATCTACTTGTAAAAACTCTTGTTGTGGATGTTTACGCCCACCTTGTGGAGGAACAGAAGCCACTGTACCCTCAATCAGTTTAAGTAACGCTTGTTGTACACCTTCACCTGATACATCACGTGTGATTGATGGGTTATCTGATTTACGAGAAATTTTGTCAATTTCATCAATGTAAACAATACCACGTTGTGCTTTTTCTACGTCGTAGTCACATTTTTGTAAAAGCTTTTGAATAATGTTTTCAACATCTTCACCTACATAACCGGCTTCGGTTAGTGTGGTGGCATCGGCCATAGTAAACGGCACATCAAGTAAACGAGCTAACGTTTCAGCTAATAATGTTTTACCACTCCCGGTTGGGCCAATTAATAAAATATTACTTTTACCTAGTTCAACGTCTTGTTTAGTTGATTGATTGCGTAAACGCTTGTAGTGATTGTAAACCGCTACAGACAATACTTTCTTCGCATGGTCTTGACCAACAACGTAGTCGTCTAAGTGGTTACGAATTTCTTTTGGCACAGGTAATTTGTCAGCGGCATCATGCTTAGGCGCGATGTCTTTAATTTCTTCCCTGATAATATCATTACACAGCTCTACACATTCATCACAAACGTATACTGAAGGTCCTGCAATTAACTTTCGAACTTCATGCTGGCTTTTGCCACAAAAAGAGCAGTATAACAATTTATTACTTTTGTCGCCGTCTGTAGGAGTGTCAGACATTCAGCTACCTCATTTTATTACGTTGGCCACCAAAGTCTTGGTGGCTATTTTAATACGCTTTAACTATACCAAAATTTAGTGTTTTTCGCATAGTAACTCTCATTAGCAAGCATCACTACTTGCAGGCATACTTACTTGCTACCGCGATTAGTAAATACTGAGTCAACAATACCGTAATCTACAGCTTGGCTTGCACTCATAAAATTGTCACGGTCTGTATCGCGTGAAACAACGTCAAGCGGTTGGCCAGTATGCTCAGCCATTAAGCGATTTAACTTGTCTTTAATAGACAGGATTTCTTTTGCGTGTATTTCAAAGTCAGACGCTTGACCTTGGAATCCACCTAAAGGTTGGTGAATCATCACGCGTGAATTTGGTAAACAAAAACGTTTACCCTTCGCGCCACCAGACAGTAAAAATGCGCCCATGCTAGCCGCTTGGCCTACACAGATTGTGCTTACGTCTGGTTTAATGAAGTTCATTGTATCGTAAATAGCCATTCCCGCAGTGACAGAGCCACCCGGTGAGTTGATATATAAGAAAATATCTTTCTCTGGGTTCTCTGATTCTAAAAATAGCATTTGCGCTAAGATCAGGTTTGCCATGTTGTCTTCAACTTGGCCCGTTAAAAAGATAATACGCTCTTTTAATAGTCTCGAATAAATATCAAACGAGCGCTCGCCTTTAGCTGTTTGCTCAACAACCATAGGGACTAATGCGTTTAGGGGATCTGTCATACCAGTGTTCATACTTATTTAATTCCTTATGCGCTTATACTTATTCTAAGAAAAGCATAATGATCATTTTTAGCTAATTAAGAACCACAAACTAAAATGGCCCGGGCACACTGCATAAACAGAGTAACACGAGCCATTTAATCGTTAGCGAGCGCTTAAGTCAATGACTTATTATGCACCTTGCTGTGGATTCATGATGTCATCAAATGCTTTTTCAACATCAGTCACAGTTGCTTTAGCTAAAATAGCTTCAACAGCTTGCTCTTCCATTGCTACATTACGCATTTGCTGCATTAGTTGATCATTTGCTTTGTAGTATTCTACTACTTCAGTTGGATCTTCGTATGCAGAAGCTACAGTAGCAATCAATGCTTCAACTTTAGCGTCATCAACTTTGATGTCATTCGCTTTAATCACTTCACCTAATAATAGGCCAGTTTTAACACGTGTTACAGCTTGTTCGTGGAACAATTCAGCTGGAAGCTCTGGCATGTTTTGACCATTGCCACCAAAACGTTGAGCAGCTTGCTGACGTAGTGCGTCAACTTCTTGGTCGATTAATGCTTTAGGCACTTCAACTTCGTTTTGCTCTAAAAGACCTTTGATTGCTTGGTCTTTAACGTTAGCTTTAACCGCTTGGTCTAGCTCACGCGTCATGTTCTTTTTAACTTCTTCTTTAAGCGCGTCTACGCCGCCTTCGGTAACACCGAATTTAGTTGCAAACTCATCGCTTAATTCAGGTAATTCTTGCGCTTCAACTTTTTTCACTGTGATAGTGAATTGAGCCGCTTTACCTTTTAAGTTTTCAGCATGGTAATCTTCAGGGAAGTTTACATCAGCAACCACTTCTTCGCCTGCTTTTTTACCAACGATGTTATCTTCAAAACCTGGGATCATACGACCTTGGCCAAGTTCTAATGGGAAGTCTTCAGCTTTGCCGCCTTCAAATTCTTCGCCGTCGATAGTACCAACGAAATCAACCGTTACACGGTCGTTTGCGCCAGCCGCTGCATCAACATCAGCCCAAGAAGCGTGTTGCTTACGAAGTGTTTCTAGCATGTTAGCTAAATCTTCTTCAGTAACTTCTACTGCTGGTTTTTCAACAGCAATTTTCTCTAAACCTTGAACTTCAACTTCAGGGTAAACTTCAAATGTTGCTGAGAATTCTAAATCTTTACCTGCTTCAAGTGCTTTAGGAGCAAATGTAGGTGCGCCTGCAGGGTTAATTTTTTCAGCAACAATTGCTTCAATGTAATTACGTTGCATTACTTCGCCAGCAACTTCTTGACGAACAGCTGGTCCGAAACGCTTGTTGATTACTGATACTGGAACTTTACCAGCACGGAAACCGTCGATACGCTGCGTTTTTGACAGTTGTTGTAAGCGTTTTTTTACTTCGGTCTCAACGTTCTCTGCAGGAACGGTGATGGTCAGACGGCGCTCAAGGCCTTGAGTCGTCTCAACAGAAACTTGCATGATTTACCTCAATATTCAATTTTGGCGACTGTTCGCCTTCCTTACAAACAAAGTAATCTATAGGCGTCTTGATAAAATTCAAGCTTTGGGGCTTAAAAAAATCCGTCGCTACCAGGAGATACCATTGCTGCTCTGCCCTTAGGGCACTATATTATTAAACAAATAGACGCGGCATTATAACCTAATATTTATGATAGTCGAGTGTAGGGGGCAATTATTTGGGGTAGATCAGACTAGATAACGACTAAGCGAATAAAAAACAGACTAATTAAGTGAAAATACGATTAATAAAGAAAAAATTAAGGGTGTTGTGTAATAAAAGTAGAATTTAGATGTGTTTTATTTAGGGGGAAATGGTCGGCGATGCAGGATTTGAACCTGCGACCCCTTGGACCCAAACCAAGTGCGCTACCAAACTGCGCTAATCG
>NZ_JBEOOG010000016.1:0-72331 GCF_040308965.1 Pseudoalteromonas sp. MER144-MNA-CIBAN-0113 | reverse complement strand
TCGGTTTTTACTTAGCCCACTAGGTTACAAACCTCGCGCCGCGATTAAATCGCCCCTAGTTTGAACAAATTTTAATCTGCAAAGGTCAACAGACCCTAGACATTCAACTTCATGTTTAAGCTGCTGATACTTTTTAATTGGAAAGCGATGGCGTTCAGGTAACTCTAATTGCGAGTACAGGTCGTGATAAAAAAGCTGCATTAGCGTAGCTGTTGTTTTTCTACTTGTTGAATTTTGTCTTCGGTGGCAGAAATTGCTTTTCTACAACGGCCGAGTCGTGCATGAGTAGTTAAAATTTCTTGGTTAAGCTTTTGTGCTTGCGCAGGCGATGCTTTTTCCATTAGCAGTTTACGCTCTTCAATCATCAGTACTAGGCGACGTTCAAATTCATGGTTTTGTTTAAGTTCATCATATAATTCGTGGGATGATTGCATGATTTTTTGCACCGCTTGTTTATAAACAGGCTGTTTAGCACGAGGCTTATAATGACTTTTATTTTCTTTCACCCAAATAGGGGTCGATTTAATAACATTAAATACCGCTTGTACCTGACTGGCAATACGCTCAAGTGCATAGGTGTAAGCATGACGGTGTTCGCTCGGTGGTAGGCTAGCTATTTCATCTTCTATTTCTACTACATAGTCGGCTAAGTTCATGCTTTTGGTACTAAATACGGCTCTGTCAAATAAGCTCGGCTGTGCCTGCATATACCGATTTTTAGAAAAGAGCTTTGCTTTGTCAAATTGCTCTGCCTGTTGCTTAAGCGTGGCAACTTGTTGGCGTAGTTTATCTAAAGCGGCAGGTTGCATGTTAAAAGTATGCCTCGTAAATTAGTTTTAATGCTAAAAGTATAACCATCGTATTAAATACTGGGCGAATAAATTTACTGCCAAAACGAATCGCTGAATGTGCGCCAAACCATGCACCAAGCATGATAAAGAAGCCCATTGTAATTCCCAGTAAAAAGTTAACATGGCCAAGTGCAACAAAGGTGATCAGCGAGATAAAGTTAGAAACAAAGTTCATTGAACGCGCCAAACCACAATTGAGTAACAAACTCATTTTATAAAGCATACCGTTTGAGGCAGTCCAAAAGGTACCCGCACCAGGGCCGGCTAAACCATCAAAAAAACCTAAACTGAGCCCCTGTAACCATTGTTTTACTTTTAAAGCGGGAGTGAGCTTAGGGAGCGCATCACTTTGTGTGGTGCTTAAGTTACCAAACAAACTATAACAAGCCACTAGGATAATGATTATAGGCAGCAACTTGTTTAAAAAGTCGATGCTTAAATGATCAACAAGTAGAGTGCCCAGTAAAGCGCCTATAGCGGTGGCCAAAATAGAGGCGAGCCAGAACTTCGGGTTAAATAATTGTTTTTTATAATAGGTAATACTGGCGGTTAACGAGCCAAAACTGGCGGCCAATTTATTAGTGCCAAGCGTTAAATGAGGAGGTAATCCCGCCGTTAACAGTGCCGGTACAGTGAGTAAACCACCACCGCCAGCAATAGCATCAATAAAGCCAGCTAAAAGTGCAACGCCACATAAAATAGCCCAAGTTGTTGGGTCGAGTGCAAGTTCAAACATCAGTAATCTATTTGTCTTTTAAAAGGTGGTAAGGTGTCGAGCATGGCTTTGCCATATCGTTTGGTGATTAAGCGTCTATCTAAAATAGTTATTGTGCCAATATCACTTTCTTTGCGCAGCAGTCTACCACAGCTTTGTACCAATTTCTTTGCTGCGTCTGGCACGGTTATAGATAAAAATGGATTACCGCCTTTACTTTGCACAAACTCCGCTTGTGCTTCTTCGATAGGCGAGGTGGGCACCGCAAATGGAATTTTGGTAATAATTAGATTTTCTAAATATTTACCCGGTAAATCAAGGCCTTCAGAAAGGCTTTGGGTGCCAAATAAAATACTGCCTTTGCCTTCATCAATATTTTTAGTGTGTAATTTGAGTAAAGCTTCCCGTGACATTTCACCTTGTACTAATAAGTTAAATCCTTTTGTTCTAAGAAACTTACTTACATGGTCCATTTGCCAGTAAGAGGCAAACAACACTAAATTGGCCTTTTTAGTGTTTAGATACTCGGGTAACGTTTTAGCAATATGATCGCTAAATTCTTTATCTGTTGGCTCTATACTTGAGGCCGGAATGCGCAAAGTAGCTTGTTTAGGGTAATCAAACGGAGAGGGCACTTTAATGAATTTTACCCCTTCTTCTTTAGCAAGACCGCTTTCATAGGCAAAGTGATCAAATGAGCCTAGTGCGCTCAAGGTAGCTGAACATAACACGGCTCCAGCACACTCGCTCCACAGCTTATCTTTTAAATAGTAACCGACCTCAATGGGGCAGTCGCTAAGCAAGTGATCATGATGGCTTTTATATTCAAGTCGCTTTATCCAACGCGCATGCGGTGTGCCTTCGCCTTTAGTGGCGTAACTAAACCATAATTTATTAAGTTGTTCTAATCGGTTTATGTATTGCCCACTTTCAGCCAGAATGGGGTCGGCAATATAAGGTTTAATATCACCGTCGCTTACATCTTGGGTGAGGGTATCGTGCATTTTATTCAAACACCGTAAAGCATCAAGCGTAGCCTCACTAATGTCTTTTGCCTTAGCGTGTAACGATTTAGGTATTTCACCATGTTCAAAGCGATAGGTATCGTCTTTTGAATATTCAAAATCGGCGTTGTCTAGAATATCGCGCACCACTTTTAAATCTTTGTTGGCATCGTTAACGCTATCGCATAACTTAAAGTTTTGCCCAATACCTTTTTGACCCACTAACACTTTGGCCATTTTGCCACTAAATTTAGTGAGTTTGTCGAGCCAATCTATCGTGCCTTTTATTGTAGCTGCAGCAGATGAAAAATCGCGGGTAATATGCGCAAGGTGATGCGCTTCATCGATTACATAAATGGTATTGTCGGGCTCGGGTAAAATTTTTCCGCCCCCTAAATCTAAATCAGCTAACAGTAGCGAATGGTTTATAACCAATACATCCATTTGCATTAACTGCTGGCGGGCGAGTTGAAAAGGACATGTTTGGTGTGCTTTCATCTGGCGTTGGCAAGCATGCTTATCGCAAGCGATTAGTCCCCATACCCTATCAGGGATGGTATCGGCCCAGCTGTCTCTATCGCCTTGCCATTTTTTATTGACATAGGCATCGTAAAGTTGCTTTAAGCACTTAGTTTCCATATCACTTAGTGGCGATGTAAGGGTAGGCATAAACTCCATTTGAGTTTGGCTATCACTGTTTAGCGCATTATGAAGTTTGTGAGCGCAAATATAACGTTGGCGGCCTTTTACTAAATCAAATTTAAAATCGAGCCCTGAGTGCTTTTTAAAAAACGGTAGCTCTTTAGCGATTAACTGCTCTTGCAAAGCGACCGTAGCTGTAGAAATAACCAGTTTCTTTTTTTGTGCTAATGCCAGCGGTAGAGCGCCTAGGCAGTATGCTAATGACTTGCCGGTACCTGTGCCTGCTTCAATAACGCAAATACGTTGTTTTTTATGGTATTCACCGGCTAATGTTTTTGCTATTTCAGCAACTAGATAGTTTTGACTACTGCGAGGGCGGTAATCGGTTAGGTTATTTGCAACATGCTGGTGTACTTGTCTAATTGTTTTTTTAAGTGAGCTCGATAGCATGTGATGATTAACCTAAAATATGTATATAATTACAGTGTATATATTAAGTGGGATCGAACATTGACACAAGCAATCTATCAGGGCTTTATTTTATCAAGGCAACAATACACTGCTAAAAATGCACAAGGTATTACTTTGTGCTATTGGCTAAGCTCTGAGCAAGGCCCGATAAAAGTGACGATTGAAAATCAGCAAGCGTTGTTTTTCATCCCATTGGCTGAGCAAGATACTGCAAGTGCTTTACTGGCTCAGGCAAACATAAAAGCGCAGTTTAATAACGTTGAACTTTGTCACTTTAGTGGTAGTGAATGTGTGGCCTGTTACTTTAACGATATAAAAAGTGTATACACTGCACGAGCTCTTTTAGAGCAAGTAATGCCAATTTATGAAGCCGATGTGCGCCACAGTGACCGCTTTTTAATGGAGCGCTTTATTAAAGGGGGCGTATGGGTAACCGGTAATGCCAAAGCTCAAAACGGCTTTATTGAAATTAGTGAGGCAAAGCTAAAAGCAAATAACGAGTATACGCCAACGCTTAAGTCTGTTTCTTTGGATATAGAATGCAATGGCGACGGGGTGTTATTTAGTGTTGCACTGGTGGGAAATGGTTTAGATTGTGTATTGATGATAGGTGAGCAGCTGCAGAGCGACTCGACATTTGAAATAGATTGGTGCTATGACGAAATTAACCTACTCACCAAGCTGCAGCAGTACATTATAAATAATGACCCCGATGTTATTGTTGGTTGGAATGTTATTGATTTTGATTTTAGTTTATTGCAAGAGCGCGCTGAGGCGTTAGGGCTTACTCTAAACTTTGGCCGAGATAATCAACCTTTATATATTAATAAGGGTCATTACACCCGATTAACGCTCCCAGGGCGGTGCGTCATTGATGGCATTGATACCTTGAAGAATGCCACTTATAGATTTGACAGCTTTTCGTTAGCTAATGTTGCAGAGCGGGTGCTTAACGAATCTAAATTAATAAAAACTGACAACCGATTAACAGAAATTGTTCGTCAATTTAATGAAGACAAGCTAGCTCTTGCTGCCTACAACCGTCAAGACTGTATTTTGGTAAATCAAATTTTCGAAAAATTAAAGTTATTTGAATTTGCCATAGTTAGAACTCAAATCACTGGGCTCGAACTTGAGCGCATGGGTGGGTCGGTTGCCGCATTTACAAACTTATACTTACCGTTATTACACCGCAGTGGTTATGTTGCCCCCAATTTAGGCGATCATGGGCTCTCATTTGAGAGCCCAGGTGGCTATGTGATGGAGTCGACTCCAGGGCTGTATAAAAACGTTTTGGTATTGGATTTCAAAAGCTTATACCCTTCAATTATGCGTACGTTTTGTATTGACCCGCTAGGCTTAATCGTAGGGCTAAATGAGCCAGAGCATGCGGTTGAAGGATTTAATCAGGCACTATTTTCAAGAACGCAGCACCACCTGCCTAAATTAATTGAGCACCTGACACAAACTCGCCAAGAAGCCAAAGACACTAATCAACCCATGCTCTCGCAAGCGATTAAAATTATTATGAATAGTTTATATGGTGTACTCGGCTCTAAAGGCTGTCGGTTTTACGACCCGCGCTTATCGAGTTCTATCACTTTACGTGGCCATGAAATAATGCAAACAACCCGTAAATGGATAGAAGTGCAAGGCTTTGAGGTAATATATGGTGATACCGACTCTACGTTTGTAAAACTTAGTGAAGATAAAAGCTCTGAGCAATGTAACGAAATTGGCTGCCAACTTGTTCGACATATCAACGAAAAGTGGCAAGTAGAATTAAAGCAGCGTTATGACTTAAAAAGCTATTTGGAAATTGAATTTGAAACCCATTACAGTCCGTTTTTTATGCCAACTATACGAGGTAAAAAAACAGGTTCTAAAAAACGTTATGTGGGGCAAGTAACTAAAAATAATGAGAAAAAACTTGTATTTAAAGGTATGGAAACAGTACGTAGCGATTGGACTGAGTTTGCGCAGGAGTTTCAAACACAGTTGTTTGAAACGCTTTTCTCTAGTCACTTCGAAATACAGCAACTGCACGATATTATTAATAGCTACACTCAAAAACTTTATAATGGTGAGTTCGACCGTAAATTAGTATATAGAAAGCGGTTAGGGCAGCACCTTAACGATTACATCAAAAATATTCCTCCTCATGTTCAAGCTGTTAAAAAATATAAAGCGAATCATCATGAGTTTGAAATAAAACGCGGACAAGTAATCGAATATGTTTACGCAATAACTGGCGCCGAACTTTATACCGGTAAAAACACCCTTAATTACCCCCTTTACATTCAAAGACAGCTTGAACCCGTAGCACAAATGATATTAAGCGCATTAAACACATCAACTGAATCTACCCAAGCTACATTATTTTAACTTAGTCATGAGGTAAATAGGCATTTTATAGGTTGTTTTTCGATTTTAAGTCCCTCTTTCGCATAAAATTTGTAAAATTTAAAGTTAACATTTGTGAGTTTGGTTACAAATTCATTCATAAGCAGTACAAAATAAAAAACCACCCAAAATAAATAATGTTATTTTAAATCAGTGGTTTATTTTTTAGTGGCTGGATTTTTTCTAAATTAGGTTCAAAAACGAGCTTAAAAAACGAACCAAAAAAATGTAAAAATGATAACGAGAAGTCACTCAAAGTGCTTTTAAAGTTAATTTAATGTTGACCACCTTGTGTCCATAGTATTATCATCGGTGACGTGATCACCAATTAATTAACAAAAGTGGTCGAAAATAAAAAACAAATAGTATTCTAGGGAGAATCAAATGTTAAATAACAAAGTTTCAAAAGCAGTTCGCTTAGCGATCGCTTTTGGTGCAGCTTCTACTGCTGCTTTCTCAGCAAGTTCATTTGCTGCAGAAGAAGGCGCAGAAAAAGTTGAACGTATTCAGGTTACAGGTTCACGTATCAAGCGTACTGATTTAGAAAGTGCGAGCCCGGTTTTAGTTCTTAGCCGTGATGACTTAAATGTTAGTGGTCAATTAAGCATCGGTGACATTCTTCAACAAATTCCAGCTGCGGGTGCTGCACTTAATACTGCCTTTAATAACGGTGGTACTGGCGCAACAAACATGGATTTACGTAACTTAGGCGCACAACGTCTTCTTGTATTAGTAAATGGTAAGCGTTGGGTTTCATCTTTAGGTTCTACAGTTGATCTAAACACAATTCCATCGTCAGCGATTGAACGTGTTGAAGTTGTTAAAGACGGCGCTTCTGCTATCTACGGTTCTGATGCTATTGCTGGTGTTGTAAATATCATCACTCGTAAAGATTTTGAAGGTGTTGAGGTTTCTGTATACGGTGGTGAAAACTTAAAGTACAACGATGGACGTCAGTATTCTGCAGATATCACTGTTGGTACTACTTCAGACCGCGGTGGCTTAATGTTTAATGCTAGCCATGTAACTCAACAAGAAATTTGGGCAGGTGATCGCGATATTTCTTCTATGGGTAATAGTACTACAACTGAAAAAGGTCGTTTACGCCTTACTTCAAGTGCAATCAGCCCTGATCTTCGTGATAGCTTACTTGCTCAAGGTTATACTGAAAACAACGCTGGTAAGTCAAACGCTGGTTTTGATTTAGTTCCTAATGGTTCAGGTTCTGCAGTAGGTTTAGATTCATTCCGTGACCGAGCTGGTGATGTTTATAACTACGCGCCTGAAAACTACCTTGCAACGCCACAAGAGCGTAACAGTTTTTATGTGCAAGCTTTTTATGATTTAAGTGATGACGTTCGTTTTGTATCAGATTTCATGATGACAAACCGTAAATCTTCTCAGTTACTTGCCGCGATGCCATTAACAATTGGTGCATCTTTTGGTTCAGCCGCTAGCCGAGTAGACATCCACGAAAATAATATCTACAACCCATTTGGTGAAACATTGTACGGTGATGCTTCTCGCTCAGGTGTAGAAGGTTATATCCCATTTGCTGGTCAACGCCGTTTTGTAGAAGCGGGTAACCGTATTTACAGACAAAATGATACAACTTACCGTGCGATGGTTGGTTTAGAGGGCGGTATTGGTGATACATCTTGGGTTTGGGATGCATCATATATTTATGGTAAAAATAGCCAAGACGTTTTAACAACAGGTCTGCTTAACCTTACTCGTGTTAACCAAGCGTTAGGTGATAACTGTAATGCATCTACTTCTTGTGTACCGCTTAACCTATTTGGTGGTGCTGGCTCAATTACACAAGATATGGTTGACTTTGTAACGTTTGACAGTGTTTCTCGTGAAGGTTTAGAACTTAAAGATTACACAGTAAACTTTGCTGGTGATGCGTTTGAATTACC
Source organism: Pseudoalteromonas sp. MER144-MNA-CIBAN-0113 (assembly GCF_040308965.1). NCBI lineage: Bacteria > Pseudomonadati > Pseudomonadota > Gammaproteobacteria > Alteromonadales > Pseudoalteromonadaceae > Pseudoalteromonas > Pseudoalteromonas sp. MER144-MNA-CIBAN-0113. The sequence continues at coordinate 64,323 of NZ_JBEOOG010000016.1, read as the reverse complement.
TGCAGGTGTTGTAGGGATGGCTGTTGGCTTTGAACGTCGTGAAGAATCAGGTTACGATACGCCTGATCCACTAACTCAAAGTGGTGAAACTTCAGGTAACCAACGTGATGCAACTTCAGGTGGTTTCCGCTTAGATGAAGCTTATGTAGAACTTTCAATTCCAGTATTTGATGGTTTAACCATTGCACCAGCAATTCGATTCTCAGATCATAGTGCGTATGGTAGTAACTCTACGGCTAAAGTGGGTGTTGAATATCGTCCAATCGATGACATTCTACTTCGTGGTACATGGGCTGAAGGTTATCGAGCTCCTTCAATCTCTGATTTATACGCGGGTAATGCTGATTCCTATCCGACATTAACAGATCCGTGTAATTCTGTTGATGGTAGCGTACCTAACTTACCAGGTTGTGCAGGTGTTCCAGGTGGTTATGCACAAGCAAATACCCAGATTCGTATAACGAATGTCTCTTCACCTGAGCTTAAGCCAGAAGAATCAGAGTCAAAAACCTTTGGTATCGTCTACAATCCTAGCTATGTAGATGGTTTAGAGTTTACAATTGATTATTATGATATTGAAGTTACAAATTCAATTGGTCGTTATGGTGCTTCAAGGCTTTTAAATGAATGTGCAACTGGTGACAATGCTGAGTCTTGTGACTATGTCGACCGTGATTCAAACGGTAACGTTGTTGATTTACGTAATTTCTTACAAAACTCAGGAACATATAATGTTGAAGGTATTGACTTCTATACCGCTTATAAGTTTGATACTGAGTATGGTAGCTTTAAAACTTCACTAGACTTGTCTTATGTAATGACAAACGAGTTCGATGGCGAAGATCAAGTAGGCGTACAGTATGGTGATGCTGGTTATCCTGAATATAAAGGCACATTTGCTCTAGATTGGTCTCAAGGTGACTTTGATGCGCATTGGCAAACACGTTATGTTGACCGTATGCAGAACTATTATGACGTTTTAGGATACACTCCTTTTTACCCAGGAATGGCAGCTGAGATTGGTTCTTACTTTGTACATGATGTATCTGTAGGGTATGCGCTAGATGCTTACAATACTAAGTTAACATTAGGTATTGAGAACTTATTTGCTAAAGAACCATCGCCAGAATATATTAATAATGATTTGGCAATATCTACTAATAACTTCTCAGTTACTGAGTATGATGTAAATATGGACCGCTTTGTATACTTGCGTGCTACTATTAAATTCTAATATTTAAAATTCAATACATAAAAAGCCACTTTTTAGTGGCTTTTTTATTTTTGGAATATTTATGATTCAACTAAATAAAAATATTGATGTAGTTAATTTACATAGGGAATACTCTAAAAATAAGAGAATTATGGTTGATAGTGTTTTAGAGTTTGATGGTTTTTCTAAAATTACAGAAAAATTAAAACACAATATTCCTTATTTGAATGCATATTCTTTAAATGGCCAATATATTCAATCATCAGATGATGAATTAAAAAATATGTCTCCCGATAAAATGAGAGCGCTTCAGCAGACTATTTATGAAAATGCGAGTAAAGGGGTTGGCTTTTTTTATGGGCGATATGAAATAACTCAGAATGAAAAAGATGAGTTACTAAAGGAGCTATTTAATTATCTTAATGGCCAAGAAGTTTTAAAATTGATTAGTGATGTTACAGGTGTAAAGGGTTTAAAAAGTGCAAGTGTGCAATTAACACGCTATGTACCAGGAAATTTTTTGACACGACATAATGATGTACTCCCTACAAAGCAAAGAGCAATCGCTTTTGTTTTTGGTTTTACACCACAGTGGCACCCAGACTGGGGTGGTTTGTTACATTTTTATGAAATGGATGGAAAGCTGACAGAGACGTTTATGCCCAAAAGTAATGTTTTATCCCTTTTTGATGTGCAATTACCACATTCTGTTTCTTATGTAACTCCATTTGCTCGTGCTGCAAGATACTCAATTACTGGCTGGTTTAACTTAAAATAATATTATTTAAGCGGTGCTAAGTTAGGTGTTGATAACTTATTCAATCGTGGGTTACCGGGCTCAACAACTGGTACGGGCGCAGGTTCAGCGATTTATGACAATATCGGTCGTTTTGCCTACCTACAAGCTACTTACAAATTCTAAAGCTACTATTTATTAGTATAAAAATTTTATACTAATAAAGTTCCTTAGAATTGCTGGTAAGCTCAGTAAGTAATTAAATACCCTTAATCATGTTGATTAAGGGTATTTTTTTATATTTATACATAATATAGTGCTCTAAATTTATAAATAGTTTCAAAGTTAGCTGATTATTTATGAATATAAATATTAAAACGAATGTGAAATAGAGCTGTCTTTCTAAAAATTAACCATTGATTAGATTAAGAATTCTTACCTTTGATGACCTACATCCTTAGACCCTACCAGAGCGAGGCGGTTGAACGCACCGTTTTACACTTTAGAAAAACTAACGAACCTGCCGTTATTGTGTTGCCTACGGGGGCGGGTAAAAGTTTAGTGATAGCTGAGCTTGCACGTATTGCTAAACAAAAAATATTGGTGTTGGCGCACGTAAAAGAATTAGTTGAGCAAAATGCTCAAAAGTATAAAAGCTTTGGTCTTGAGGCAAGTATATTTTCAGCCGGATTAAAAGAGAAGTCGTTAACCCATCAGGTCACTTTTGCGAGTGTGCAGTCGTTATCGCGTAATTTAGACAAACTTAATGAGCACTACTCATTACTCATTATTGATGAGTGCCACAGAGTGAATGGCGAAAAGAAAAGCCAATATGGTAAGGTTATTAATGCACTTAAATCTCACAACCCTGAATTAAAAGTATTAGGCTTAACAGCAACGCCTTACCGCCTTGGGTTAGGCTGGATTTATCAGCATCATTACCATGGGTTTGTGCGTGGTAATAAGGAAAGCCCATTCAAACGCTGTATTTTTGAATTACCTTTGCGCTATATGATTAAGCATAACTACTTAACTCCCCCTAAAGAGGTTGATGCTGCGATTAGCCATTATGACTTTTCATCTTTAAGTAGTAATGCATTTGGGCAATATAGCAATGAGGATATGAATGCGCTGTTAAAAAAATCGACTCGTGCAACTCAAACAATTTTACAACAGGTTATACAATACAGTGAAAATCGTTACGGCGTGATGATTTTTGCCGCTACGGTTATGCATGCACAAGAGATAATGACTTATCTACCAGAGGATTACAGTGCGCTGATCACGGGGGATACGCCGAATAGCGAACGCGATAAAATAATAAAGCAGTTCAAAGCTAAACAGTTAAAATATTTAGTAAATATATCGGTTCTTACAACGGGTTTTGATGCACCCCATGTTGATTTTATTGCTATTTTACGCCCCACGGAGTCGGTAAGTTTATACCAGCAAATTGTAGGGAGAGGCTTGAGGTTAGCTGAGGGTAAAGATGATTGTTTAGTGATTGACTATGCGGGTAATGGCTTTGACTTGTTCTACCCAGAAGTGGGAGATAAAAAAGGCGATAGCGATAATGAACCCGTGCAAGTGCTGTGTCCTGGGTGTGGCTTTGCCAATATATTTTGGGGAAAAACAGATGCTGATGGCAAAGTAATCGAGCACTTTGGTAGGCGTTGTAAAGGTTTGCTAGAAGATGATAACGGTTTAAGCGAGCAATGCGATTACCGCTTTCGTTTTAAAGAGTGTGAGCAGTGCGGCGCACAAAATGATATTGCTGCTCGAAAATGCCATGATTGTGACGCTGTGATGGCCGACCCTGATGATAAGCTGCGCAATGCATTGAATCTTAAAGACGCATTAGTTCTACGTTGTAGCGGCTTGAGTGTAAGCAAAATAAAAGAGCAGTTATTAAAAATCACTTATTTTGATGAAGACGGAGCCAGTTGTGATGAAATTTTTGATTTATCAAACAAAGGGGCTCGGTATTATTTTAATCAGCAGTTTGGTAAGCGTGTAGGTCAGGGCCAATCACCCATTGAATTTACCAGTGCAGAGCAAGTTATAAAAGCGCAGTTTGATTTAATACCACCGGATTTTGTGATTGCGCGAAAAAGTAAAAAATATGGCTGGAAAGTAGCAGATAAACTTTTTGATTATAAAGGCTGCTTTAGAAAAGCAAACCAGCTAAGTCGATAGACTAAGCTGGATATCATTCATCATTTAAATTAGGGATTATGCCTCTTCTGCGTCTAATCCCCAGCCATCACCATAGCCATTAAAGCTGTTCGCTATGCTTTCAATGTATTGTTCTGCTTGGCCTAACAGTGCATGTTCAGGCACCATTTGTACATGGGCAATTACTTCCCAAACGCCGGTATCGTTGCATTTTTCCACATCAGCAGTTTGCACTAATGCATCATTTACAATCTCAGTTGCAAATTTTTCGGCATCAACCTGTTGTTCAAATAAAATGTAAAAATCAATTTGTTGCATTTTACTTAAATCTACACCAGCGGCGGAAATTTCAGCAAGTAGCTGGCCATTGTCATCATCAGGGAATTGCATTAAAAAACTCATTAATTTTATTTTGTACTCGTTATAGCTATTGTAACCAAAATAAACCGTTAACGCGTACTAAATTTTGACTGCATCTTTGAGTGTTAATTGCGATTAAGTTAATGTTAGGCTCATTGTGGCTATGGTAGTATATCTCTGTCTAGCGGTTTATTTTATGGATACCACAGTAAGGATATTTACTTGTTCAATCAGCTTTTAAAGTTTTTTTGTTTTTTTTGCTTATTAGTAAGCCTGTCTTCTATTGCCTCTGAAAATATAATTGAAGATTATGAAATTAAAGGGATCAGTGGCGACTTAGAAAATAACGTTGCACTTTATTTAAAACAACTTGTTGGTGAAAAACCAACCCGTACACTTCGTCGGTATGCAAAAACGCAAGTTGAGAACAGTATCAAAGCCTTAGGTTATTACAGTCCAGTAGTAAATATTGATTTTGATAAAGACGAGCGCGAACTTGTTGTAAATATAGAGCGAGGCCCAGCCACACGTATTGAGTCACTTAATATAACGGTTAATGGTGAAGCAAAACAGGATCCGTTCGTTCAAAAAACGATTGAAGATCTTAATTTAAAACAAGGTGATATTTTAAATCATGGGGTTTATAGCAGCGCGCATAAAAAAATAGAGTCAGTGTTGCTAGAGTATGGATATTTCGATGCAAAATGGCCTGTTAGAAAATTTGAAGTATCACTCAAAAAACACAGCGCAACCATTACTTTTACTATTGATAGCGGTGTTCGTTATCAATTTGGTGATATTTTAATTGCCAGAAATACTCCAGCCGAAAAATATATCCGCTCTTTGGCGCCATTTAAAATGGGTCAGTCGTACAAAGCATCCTATATTGCCGATTATAATCTTGATTTATCAAGTACCCCTTATTTTAAGAGCGTGCGTGTTTACGCCGATATTACAGCGAGAAAAAACAAGCAAGTTCCTATAAAAGTCGATGTGTTACATAAACCAGAAAATAGTTATGAAATTGGTGGTGGCTTTAGTACAGATTTAGGGCCGAAAGTACGTTTTAAATGGAGTAAACCATGGATCACCGATAACGGGCACTATCTTGAAAGCAATTTAAATGTTTCTCAAAAACAGCAAGATATTTCCATGGCTTACACCGTGCCGGTGAATGATCCGAACGATGATTTATGGCGCTTTTCTGTCGGTTATAAGTTGGAAGATGAATTAACCAATGAAACCTACAGTGAAATACTAACAGGTCAGTTACAGCGCCAGTGGTTAACTGAGCATAAATGGGTACGAACGGCTTTTTTAAGGCGTGAGCAAGAAACCTACCGCATAGGGGATGACGAAGAAAAAACAAGTGAAATGTTAATGCCTGGGATCAGTTATGCGCGTAAACAATCAAAGGGTGGCACCACACCTTATTGGGGGGAGCAGTGGTCTATTTCAGCTGAGTTTGGACTCGATAGCGTACTCTCAAGTACCAATTTGGTTAGAGTTCAATTACAGCATGCTTGGTTACGTACTTACCTTGACCGCCATCTGATCTTTTTAAAAGCAAACGTGGGCGCAATGATTGTTAATGATATAAATAACGTGCCATTTTCTTTGCGATTTTATGCCGGTGGCGATCAAAGTGTCAGGGGTTTTGCTTATCAGTCGATTTCTCCGCAAAACGAGCAGGGTGAGCGTATTGGTGGTAAATATTTATTAGCGAGTACCGTTGAATACAACTACCAATTTGCTAAAAATTGGCGAGCTGCGCTGTTTGTTGATGGGGGGACCGCAACCAATGATTTTTCAGAACAATTTGAAGTAGGTGCAGGATTTGGTTTTCGTTATTTAACACCGGTTGGTCCGATAAGAGTTGATCACGCGTGGGGGCTCACAAAAGAAAGTAAAAGTACCCGTTTAAGTATTACCATAGGGCCTGAAATTTAATGTCAGTATTTAAAAAAGTAACGGCGATAGTTAGCGCCGTTTTAGCAACGCTGTTAGTTACACTGTTTTGCGTTTTGTTTACCGCCCCTGGTAATCAATTGCTTGCTTATACAGCGAATAAATTGGTTGATGGCTTAACCATTGAAATAAAAAATGGCCGATTTTTATACAATGACGCATTTAACTTACAGTTTGACCAAAATGGCGTAAGCGTTAATGCACAGCAACTAAAGATAGATTTATTTTGGTGGCAATGTGATGGTATTTGTATTGATAATTTAAGCGCTAAGTCGATTAAATTAACCTTGCCAAAAAGCGCTGAGAATAAAGACGATACGCCAACCGAAGCATTAGAAAAAATAACCTTACCCTTTAATATTGCATTAAAAAATCTAGCTATTGATGAATTTATTTTAAATCATTCAAGTGCAAATGTAACACTTAACACTCTGCAATTGTCGGCAAAGGCTGAAGGGTCTGATGTTACAATTAAACGCTTGACCATTCCTCGTATTAATGTGGTATTAAAAGAGCAAACCGCAGCTCAACAAGCAGCGGCTAATCAACAAACAACAACGGCTATTAAGAAATTACCAGCTTTACCCAATATCGATTTTATCTCGCCACTTAACATCAATGTTGAGCAGTTCAATATCACCAACGTGACAATAAATCAGGGCGAGCAACACTATTCAATTGATGATATTGCCCTGCAAATGAGCGTAGAAGATGCCACTATTAAGGTACAGTCACTATCGGCAGGTTATCAGCAGTGGCAGTTAAATACTCAGCTTGATGCAACACTGGAAGGGGCTATGCCTATTAACGGCAACATTAGCTTAAAAGGGAATGAACACGGAGCTACTCTTGATATAAATGGTGATCTAGCCAAGCTTAACATTGCGCTTGATACCACAGGATTATTTCCTTTAAATTTGAGAGCAACAGCCAACCTCAAACAGAAAAATTATCCCTTTAGTGTTAATGGCAAAATTAATCAATGGCTTATTAATACACAAAATAATGAGCTAAAGGTTAAAAAGATCAATTTAAGTGCCCAAGGTAATGCTAACGACTATCAATTAAGTTTAACGGGTAATACTCAGCTAGATGCTTATCCAAGTGTAGATTTAAATGCTCAGCTAAAAGGCACACTAACCAACGCGACGCTTGAAACGCTTGCTTTAAAAACTAACGATAGCGCTGCGAATATTCAAGCACAGCTTGATTGGCAACAGGGAATTAAAGCGGACTTTACCGGCGTTTTATCAAATTTAAAAGCGCAATACTTAACCGATGCCCTAACCAGTGATGTTTCAGGGACGTTTAAAGGCGTATTTAACGCTCAAGCCGATACCTGGCAGCTACAAATGAACAATACTAAGCTAGCTGGCTTTTTAAACAACATTCCCTTAGAGTTTGCTGCAAACTTTAAGTTAGATAATCAATTAAAAGCGGATATCGATAGTTTTTATTTAAGTAGTGGTGCTAACAAGTTAACTTTGAATGGGCAGGTAGATGATACATGGCAAGTTGACGGTGATATTACACTTAATAGTGATGAGCAGGCTAACCTTCCTTTTATTGCTAACGGTAAAGCGGATTTAAAAGTACGCGGCAATAGATTAACCCCTTCGGTTAACTTAGCCGTCATACTAGAGCGTTTTATTTTTAATGAGATAAACATTAATAAACTTGCTATAAAATCTCAACTAGATACGGCCGCTGATTGGCAAACTGATCTCAGTGTTAATGTTGCATCTGCACTGGTCGCTGGGCAGCAAATTAATAATATAAACATAGCTGCCAGTGGTGATAAAACAGATCATCAACTTAGCGCGTCGATTGATGCCGAAAAAGGCGCGGTGGAACTTGAGCTTAATGGCAAAATGAAAAATGCCATTTGGAATGGTGAGCTAAGTGACATAACCCTTAGTGATAAAAAGCTGAGTTTTAATAATACTAAAAAAATATCCGTTATGGTGAATACACAAAACGGGGATTTTGATGTGAGTGCTCATTGTTGGCAATCAGCTCAAAGTAAGTTGTGTATAGATACCTTGTCGCAAACAAAAGCGCTAGGGCAGTTTAATGCAAAGCTTGCTAACCTCTCACTTGCAGAGCTTAAGCACTTATTACCAGATAATATTCGCACACGCGGAGACTTAACAGGTGATTTTGCTGCTAATTGGCAGTCAGGTGCACTTAAAACACTCAGAGCTAATGTAAATTCTAATGGATTAAATGCAGTGCTAACCTCAGAAGAGGATCGATTTAAACTCCCAATAGAAACACTCAGTATTCGTGCTTTTTCAGATTCGCAAGTTGGTAAAATTAAAGCTAACTTGGCATCCAGTGTGCTAGGTAAAATAGCTACCGATATAAATATTGACGACATTCAAAACACACAAACACTCTCTGGTAACGTTAATATAGATAAAATTTTACTCTCAGACATTCAGCCATTTTTAGATACGCTTGAGCAACTTAAAGGGGCAATCAGCGGACAGGTTACATTAGCAGGAACGCTCAAAGATCCTCAGTTAGATGGTGAGCTTAAGATAGCAGACATTAATTTAGAGGGAGAGCAATTACCCGTTGCACTTAAAGACTCTAATATACATATTTTATTTAATAAAACCACGGCAACGATTAAAGGTAACTTAAGTGATCCTCAAGGCGGGCAAGTTAAACTTACCGGTGATGTTGATTGGCAAGGTGAGCAACCCGCGGTTAATGTTGCAGTTGTTGGCAATGAGTTTTTTGTTAGAGCGCAGCAGGGTGTGATATTTAAAGTATCACCCGATCTAAAAATCGGCATAGCAGATAACGCGCTTAACCTTGTTGGTGAAGTGGTTGTACCTTATGGGCGTATAGAAATTGAAGAGTTGCCCGAGGGCGCAGTGCAAGTAAGCGATGATGAAATAATTATTGATCAAAAAACACAAGAGGCTAAAAAAGTCCCTTTTGATTACGATATAGACTTAAAAGTAACAGTAAAAAATGATGTAAAAGTCGAATCGTTTGGACTCAAGTCTAAAGTAACTGGTGATTTAGCGCTTAAAATGAGCCAAGGTACGCCAATTATTGCAACCGGAGAGCTTAATTTAATAGAAGGGACGTATTTAGCCTTCGGGCAAGACTTGATAATTAGAACAGGGCAAGTAGGTTTTAGTGGCGCAATCGACAAACCGTATCTCAACATTAAAGCGATTCGTAACCCAGATAATACCGCTGATGGTGTGATTGCCGGGGTGACTTTAACCGGCAGTGTTGAGCAACCTACGTTAAAAGTATTTTCTGAGCCTGCGATGGATCAAGCCCAAGCCTTAGCCTATTTACTCAATGGGCAACCATTAGGAGAGGGCGACAGCTCTACAGATGCTATGTTAACTCAGTTATTACTTTCTCAAGGTGTGAGTCGCAGTGAGGGAGTGGTTTCTAAGGTGGGTGAAACCTTTGGTTTATCTGATGTAAGCTTAAGCTCTAAAGGCAGTGGTGAGCAAACAAAAGTAGAGATATCAGGTTATATAGCCCCAAGCTTACAGGTTAAGTACAGTGTCGGGGTATTCGACTCACTCAGTGAAGTGGCTGTGCGCTACCAGTTACTCTCTAAACTATACATAGAAATAACCAGTGGCTTATACCAAAACGTAGACATACTGTATAAGTTTGATTGGGACTAATAGATAACTATAAAAAAGGAAAGGTATGAAAAAGTGTGTAGTGACCCTTTTAGTGTCGGCCTTGTTAGGTGGGTGTGCCCAGCAAAGTACTCAATCATCAGCCTCATCGGCTAAAAAGCTAACAAGCAGTGAGATTATTGCGGCGGCTAAAGATGATGAATGGCGATGGGTCGAATCAGAGAATATTCTAAAGTTAACCCTGCCCACAGGCGCCGCATATATTGAGCTTAACCCCAAACTTGCGCCTAAACACACTGCGAATATTAAAAAACTGGCAAGACAAGGCTTTTATCAAGGTACTCACATTTACCGTTTTGTTGAAGGGTTTGTAGCTCAAGGTGGCGATAGTACGGGTAAAAAGTTAGCCAAAACTAAACATAGCACGGTGCCAGCGGAATTTTATTTAACCACCACTGAGCCACTTTCAATAACCGAGATGGGCAGTGATGGTTATGCACCCGTAACGGGGTTTTTAGGTGGCTTTGCGGTTGCACAAAACCAAGCGCATACACAAACGTGGCAAGTCCATTGTCATGGCATATTTGCAATGGCGCGCGATAACGATATAAACAGTGCCAGCAGTGAGTTTTTTGTCACCATAGGTCAAGGGCCGCGTTATTTAGACAAAAATATTACCGTGTTTGGTCGGGTGCTTAAAGGCATGGCACATTTTCATCAGCTAGCGCGAACGCCAACTGAGAATACCGAGTTTAACCCCATTACAGATCTACAAGTATTAGCGGATGTAGCAGACGATAGCAGTCAATTTAAAGTAATGAAAACAGACTCTGATTCATTCAAACAATTAATTATTGCTAGGGGTAACCGCAGCGAGGAATGGTTTGCGTACAGCCATAATTATATTGATGTGTGTGGCATGGCGGTGCCAACTAAGCAACTTAATGACTAAAAAAGGAGCCTCAGGCTCCTTTTTTGTTAAGGTAACGCGACACTTATTGTCGGTTTATTTTTACCGCAAATGGGGTTTCGTTATAATGTGTTGAGCGATATGGGTTTATATCAAGCCCACCACGGCGCGTATAACGAGCGTATACTTCAAGTTTTTTAATATGGAGTTGAGTGGTTAAGTCGCTGTAAATACGTTCCACACATTGCTCATGAAACTCATTGTGAGTTCTAAATGAAATTAAATAGCGTAATAATGACTCACGACAAACTTGCTCACCGGTATAGCGAATAATAATACTCGCCCAATCCGGTTGTGAAGTAATTAAACAGTTAGACTTAAGCAAGTGGCTATGCAAAGTTTCGGTGACTATTTTATTGCTTTGTGATTTAAGTGAATGGGCATCAATATGGTAGTTATCTATCTCAATATCTAACTCATCTATACACTCACCTGGCAGTGGTGTGCAAGGAATACAATTGTAGTCATCAGCGCTGTATAAGGTTACCTTTACAGGGCTGTTTACCGCATTGGATAAGTCGTCAATTAAATGTTGTTTAACAATTTCAATACTCCCAAAACGGCTTTGATTAAAGCTGTTTAAATAAAGCTTAAACGACTTTGATTCAATAATATGACTACTTTGACATTCGAAAGTAAACAATGCCACCGCAACTTGAGGCTTACCTTTAGTATTTAACCAAGACAGTTCGTAACCTGTCCATATGTCTTGGCCTTTAAACGGCAGCGCAGTTTCATCAATACTTAATGAATCACGATTAAGCTTGCGAGCAATAGGAAAAAGCAAGCTGGGCGTGTATTGATCGACATACTCAGTAGATTGACCAAGTACGCTGCCTTTAAGATCAGGAGAATTGCTGTAATCTGTCATGTTTGCTCTTAAATAGTTACAATGGGGGCATTATATATAAATTAAATGAGTTTCACAGTATGTCTGTTGCAATGCAATTAGCTCAACTTCACGAAAAATTTAGCCAACAAACGATTACTAATACACAAAAGCGCCCATTAATCGTCCACGATGAGCAATGGCCAAGCCCATGTGAAATAGGTAGCGCCGATGAACATGGTATGATCCAATGGCAAGCGATAGTTAGAGAGCCTTCAGGTTCATTAACCGATCTCGCTAACGCATTGGAGCTTGAGTTTCCAGAGGCGTTGAGTCAATTTTATGGTCATATGTTTGCTGGCAGTGTTGTAGCCAATATTGACGGACATCAAGTGGAATTATTACAAGCGTGGAATGAGGATGATTTTGACTTACTGCAACAAAATATCACGGGTCATGTTTTAATGAAACGTAAACTCAAACAAGCGCCAAGTGTATTTATTGGGTTAACCGACCAAGACGATTTGCTTGTTACCGTATTAGTAGAAACAGGTGAGGTGTGCCTAGAGTATGTAGGTAAAAAACCACATCATGTACTTGCCAAAAACCTCAGTGAATTTATAGCATCGTTGACAGTATAATTATAAGGTAGTTTTAAGGTGTGATGTTTTTAGACATAGCACCTTAAGTGTGGGATTTATTGAAAATCCCACGAAATATTAGAGACTATACCACACGGTTCACACCTAAAATCAAACAAGCCAAACCAAGGCTCGGGTAATTTCCATTCACCATGGCAACTCGGGCATTTACGCTCAAGTTCAGAGGCTTTATCAACCCCCCCCACACGGTATAAATAATAGTAAACAGGCTTTTTAGTTAAAAAACTAATCCGTTTAGTTATATCTTTACCACGGCGGTATAAATCACTTTGGGTGCTGGCTATTTCTTCAAGCGCTGGAAATTCACAGCGTGTTGCACCATTAATTTGAATTTGATCGCACGCTTGCCAATCTTCTTGCCATTTAATTAGTGTTTTATAGTCACCATTAGCAATCGCAGGAATATTAAATAGCGGCACGGGTAAAAAGTCATCGCCACAATACAGTGGGCTACATGTATGCACATAGGTGGTATATAAAATATAGCTTGATGGCTCTTTACAGCCATCGGCACCATTGGAGTGAATATCTTGGCCGATGACCTTTACTTTGGGAGCAAGCAAACCAGCGCCATGAAGCTTTTCAACACTGTGTTTAACAAACGCACTGTTATTAAGTGGGTGCATGGCGTCTTCGGTCGGGCACATTACACGAGTAATAAAATAGCCATCTTTTAAAACCGTTGGAAATTCCTCTCCAATGATTTGGCCATTAAAGCGTAATGCATTCACTAAGCGGTTTATTGCCTGCTCGGCTTGCTCTAGGGTTGTGTCTTGGTAGCAATCAAATGTTAAATCAACAACAAACATTTATAGTCTCAAATTATTTTTGCTCTAGCAAAGCAAGTAATCGGTCAAGTTTTTGCTCAATTCTATCTAACTGAGTGTTTTTAGGATCTGAGTTACTTGCTTGCTCGGGGGTTTTCATTAAATTATAAATTGAATCAGGATTATTCTTATATTGACTCACCGCAGCAATAATAACCGGCATTGGGGTCGGTGTTGTTAAACGACTTTTAGTTAGTGCAACAGTGGGAACTTTGCCTTCATCAAGAAGGACTTTAATAGCTTCAAATACAGCAGCATTCATTCAATTATAACTCTTTTATAAAGTAAGCTCGCAACATAGGCGCTGCGAGCGGGTATGGTATCAATAAAGTGGCTAAGGCACATTAAAATGCGCATTAAATTAATTATTTTTGACGAAGCCGTACGTCTAGTTCATCAATTACTTCACTCCAATCGCCATCAACCGCTAGCGATTCGGCAATAAAATGTTGTTGGGCTTCATCCCAAAAGGGAGCATCTTGCAACAAGGTTGTATCGGCAATGGAGTGCGAGGCAATAAATGCATCTATTTGCGCTTCTGAATCCGGTAGTCCTAGTTGGGCGAACAAGGTATTAATAGTATGTTTTGTTGTATCCATAATAATGCTCCTAAATGAATTAATACTTAGTACTTATTAACTCTAGGGGGGAATGGTATATCTAGCCAGTTTAACCCTTACTGAATTTACGCTTTATTTATTCAGTAGTAAGTCGCTAAAGCATGATCTGGCTCAATGCAGTGGATGAGCGTACTAACTAAAATGTAAATTCGCTTATTTGTCTCACTTAGGTATATAGTTATATAAGCATTTGGTCATCGTTGTAGTTCAAAATTAATCCCAAACAAGTTACGCGGCGTAATGACAACGGGTATAAAATAATAAAGGAAATAAAATGACAGCCACAGCAGAATCGACAGACGCCTTTAGTGTTCAGCATATTGCACCAGAGGATATAAGCACAGCAGCCAGCCTGATATATCAGGCATATCAAAACGATCCTATTTTACAAACTCTGCTAGGGTATAACGAAGACAACCCGCTCGATTATGAAAAAAAATTACGTGCACTTATTCGTGAAGAGCTCAGTAGCTTTTGGCAAGAGAAGCAGCCTTTAATTGGCCTTTACCGTAATGATAAATTAAAAGCGGTTGCCTGTGTGTTTGAGTCAAATAGCCAATTACAAGCTGAGCGTTATTGGCATTGGCGATTAAAGCTGATGCTAAGTGCAGGTTATTTACAAACGAATCAATTAATTGAAAAAGAAAAAACCATTCGTGACGCCTTAAAGCCGCAAGGGAATTATTACTTTTTAGCGTTTATTGCGGTTGATCCACACTTTCACGGGCAAGGGTTTGGTCGCACTTTACTTAAAGGTTTAGATGGCTTAATACACGATAATCCTGAGTCTTCTGGTATAGCGGTATTTGTGACTCGTGACGAGCATACGAAATTTTTTAAATCGCAAGGCTTTGAGCACTTTAAACAACTTTCATTTAACCAAGTTAAGGGTGAATTACTATTTAAAGTTGCTAATGCTCAATAAAGGTAGTTGTTCATAATGGCGTATCTTTAAGCCTATGTTCCAAATCGGGCACACCAGTGTGAGATATATCCTACATTAGTGTGCTCTTTGTCAGTTTAAATCCATTATTTATCCGTTTATAAGCATCAAGCTTCTGTTATTTATAGCTATTTTTGTTTTTTCAATTTTATGACCGTAATTTTTTTTGTTTTCCTCACTATCATACGAAGCCGTTTGCTTTAAACTTTACCTTGTCAAGACGACATAGCCCAATGATTGAGCTACTGCCACGGATAAGGAATCAGGCAGCATAGTAGTGACTAGCAGGAAGCGCAAAGGACAAGTTAACACGGATGCAGGGATGAAACAGGAAGTACACGGAGTACTAAAATAGCTGGGAGCTATTTAAAGGACACCAAGGATGATGCGATAGGAAATTGCAGGAGCGTTAGTTTACGCAGGATAGCCAAGGCGGCAAGTGGATATTGCAGGATGTAATGGAGAGTAAACACGGTAGTTTGCTCGTTCAGAGGATGATAAACAGGGAACAGGTAAAGGATACCTTACAGGATGTTTGCAATTGGGGCGTAACTGAGGTTACCCCTTAGTTTTTTGTGCTAAGAAATTATATTCTATGTGGTGGCACAACCACACTTTTTAGTTTTTCATCTTCCATGATTAATACCCCTTGGTAGGCGTTTTCACCGTCACTTGAAAATTCAAAAATAAATTCGCTTTTCATGCCCGGTTTGCCACTTTTTAAAATGCCAAATCGACGCTTGTTGCAAGCTACACTCATAAGTTGCACTTGCAATTGCTCGCTTTGGCGTTTGGCATGAACGTTCGCTGCTTCGGCTATTTTACGATTTAGCCAAAAAAAATAAATTACAGCACCAATAAGTATGAACGTCCATAAACTAGTCATTTAAGAGAATAACCTTCCAATTGCGCGAGCTAATGTCTCGCTTCTGTTTTCTTCACGTAATAAAGCTAATAAGTGAGGGCGAATAGTCGCAATTGCAACTAAATCTGCAAAAACGCTAGGAAATAATTCAGCTATTTTCTCATGATGCGCACAGTTATCCATAAACACATGTAAACGCTGTGGTTGTTCTAACTGTTTAAAGCAGCGACCAGCAATGGTCAACAAAATATCAGAATCTTGCCCTAAAGGTGAGTTAAGCGCGCAGTCAACAAGTTGTGCGCTAAGCCCTGCTGCTTGCCCTGATGATATTGCACGCAGCGCGGCAGAAGCCGTAACCACATCATTATTCTTAAGAGCGGTTTGTCCATAACTTAACATTAACTCACTTAACGTGGGTGGTATTTCGATGTGTTCAAGCATTGCGCTTAATGGTTGTAATACTTCAACAGGTAAATTAGGCCACGCAGCGTGTAAGTGTTTTAAGTTATCAGCACTGTTGAGGCGATAAGCAAAATCAGCAATACCTTGTAGTGCCACACTTTGCCAATTATCAAAACCAATCTGGCCACTAAAATAAAGCTGGGCATGCTCATAATACTGTGAGGCTGGTTGTTTTAATAACACTTTAACTTGTGCATTAAACGCCGCTAATTTATTAGCATTAGGAGTAAATACGTAAGGGTTGTTATCGAGTTTGCCATCGGCTTGTTCGCCGGTAATTTCTGTTCCTAGTGCTTGAATTACCATGTCTGCAAAGTGGTCGCGGCTGGCACTAACGAGTTTACTTTGTTCATCAAGTGGGAATTTTAAAAACCACACATAGGGTTCTTTGCTAGCTTTACTGTCCCAAAATTGAATTGCTAGCCATGCATGGCCTGCTAATGGGTAAGGGTAAGGAACTTGTGCTTGTTCAACAGCTAAAAATTGTTGTTTATCAAGCTTGGTAATATGCCTGCCAATATCAAAAGCACGCCATTGAGTTCCTGCACCGTCTAAAAGCTGGCCTAATGTGGCTATATGTTCACTCATGAATTTCCAACTGTTTTTACTACAAAATTACGCTAATTATACGCCATAGCGACTGTTGAGGGAACAGGGTATAATTGTGCAATATACAAAGTAAAGGGTGATTATGACTGAGCAAACCCAACTCTATTTAACACAATTAACTGCGCTACTTAAAAAGTATCAGCTTTGGCAGAATGAGCCGATTGACCCTGCATTGTTGCATTCAAGCGTCCCTTTTTGCCATGATACGCTTGCATTTGAACAGTGGTTACAGTTTGTATTTATAGAAAAAATTCAACAGATTATTACAATGAAACAACCGTTACCGCGTAATTTTGCAATTGCTCCTATGGCGCAAATGACACTCATTGATAAATCCGGAAGCGAAGAGATTATTTCTTTGCTGACGCAATTAGATTCATTGCTTGGAGAGTCAGATGACTGAACGTCCAGCGCCAGTTGAATACGGCGAACTGAACATTCTCTATCAAGATGAGAATTATGTAGCGATTGATAAACCATCAGGCTTACTTGTTCATCGCTCCTTTTTAGATAAGCATGAAACTCAATTTGCAATGCAAATGCTACGCGATCAACTCGGTCAGCATGTGTTTCCTGTGCACCGTCTTGATAGGCCGACATCGGGTGTGTTGCTGTTTGCTCTAAGCTCAGAAGCCGCGCGTGATATGAATCAGCTGTTTATTGAGGGTACGATCTCAAAGCGTTATTTAGCTTTAGTACGCGGATTTGCGCCTGAATCTATTTTTTTAGATAAACCGTTAAAAGAGGAGCTAGACAAAATTGCTGATAAATTTGCCGATCAGAATAAAGATGCTCAAGAAGCACAAACTCAGTTTAATTGTTTGCATCAAGCTGCGTTGCCTATCCCTATAGGAAAATACCCAACAGTTAGGTATTCTTTGGTAGAGTGTTTCCCTAAAACAGGACGTAAACATCAAATTCGTCGCCATTTAAAGCATTTGTCGTTACCGATAATTGGCGATGTAAATCATGGTGATAACCAGCACAATCAGTTTTTTAGAGAACACTTTTCTCTTAGGCGATTAATGTTATTCGCCACAGAACTGCGTTTTGTACATCCTTACAGTAATGAATCGATAATAATTAAAGCGCCACTAGGTGATGCAATGTTGAGTATTTGCAACCAGTTAGGGTGGCCAAGCGAAGAAAAGGATTATTAATGGCACATATTAGTATTTTTGTAGGCAGCGTGTATGGTGGTGCTGAACGTTTAAGTGAGCAAATAAGTGATACCATTGAGCAAGCCGGCCATCAGGTAAGCGTATTTGCAGCGCCAAGTTTAGAAGATCTAAAAAATGCATCGCATATTTTAATTGTCACCTCAACAACAGGACAAGGCGATATACCCGCTAACTTGGCAGAGCTTTATAATCAGCTTAACAGCACCTTTCCAATGTTAACTAATAAGCCATTTGGCATTGTGGCTATGGGTGATAGAAGTTATGGTGATACGTTTTGCGGTGCAGGGCGTAGCTTTGATGAACTATTACGTGACTTACAAGCCAAACCTGTGGGTAATCGATTAGAAATTGATGCCTGTGAAGACTTTGAGCCTTGGCCTGTCACCGAGCCGTGGTTACAAACTTGGCTTGATAAATTATCCTCTTAAATGCGCAGACTCTAAATGAAAAAATATAAACTGAGTTTAATTGTGCTTGCGGGTGGCTTAGGTAGTCGCTTTGGTGGCAATAAACAAATTGCAGAAATTCCAGGGCTAAATTGCACTATTATGGAGCTGAGTATTATTGATGCGCATGCTGCAGGCGTGACGCAGGTGGTGCTGATCATAAACCAAGCGGTACGTAGTGAAATAGAGCGTACTATTTTGCCACGATTACCTAGTGATCTTGATGTGGTGCTGGTGGAGCAACACATTGAACAGGTGCCCGAACAATTTAAAGCAACACTTTGCCAGCGAGTAAAGCCTTGGGGCACAGGTCATGCTCTGTTGTGTGCCAAAGCCCACATTAATAACCCCGCTATTGTGATCACTGCAGACGATTATTATGGCGCGTCTTCATTTTTATTGCTTAGTGAGCATTTCAAAAAAAGCGCTGAATGGGCAATGGTAGGGTATCCGATTATTGATACTCTTTCTGAGCACGGTGGTGTAAATCGTGGGGTATGTAATATTGCGAATGGAAAGCTTGTTGCCGTAACCGAGTATTTGAATATTCAACAAGAATCTGAGCATATTTTTGGCGATAACCCACAGGGTTTACGTGAAAAAGTTAGCCCAAATGCGCTTGGCTCTATGAGCTTTTGGGGGATAACCCCTTGCTTGTTTGACTATTTGCAACAAGGCTTTGAAACGTTTTTACAGCAATATAACGTGAATACTCAGCAAGAGTACTACTTACCTGATCAAATCCAGAAAGCTATTAATGTAAAAGCAAAGCCTGTATTTGTATACACTGCAAAAGAGCCTTGGTTTGGTGTTACCTATAAATCAGAACTGACAAACATTGCGGCTACTTTGTGCGCATTACGTCAAGCATAAAGATGGTAGTACCAATTTTATTATAAATATGATCAATCTAGCATGTTAAATAACCCGCTACATGCGTTAAAAATTATTGTCGCCTTGGGCGAAAAGAGTGAAGTAGAAAATGAATACAGTTCCTATAGAAGTTTATTTATCTGAGAGTTTTGGCCTTGACGAGAAGCATGCGAGCATAAAACCCATAGGCAGTGGGCATATAAATACTACTATGTTATTAAGTACTTCGAAGCGGTCACTGGTTGTACAAAAGCTCAATACGGTGGTGTTTCCAAAACCACAGTTACTTGTTGATAATGCGCGATTAATAGAGCAACACTTAAGTAAAAAACAACAAGCAGGTGAATTCAATCTAGCAATAGTACGCCATGTAGCGACGACTCAGAATGACTATTTAGTTAATAATGATGATGATACTTGGCGAGCACTTGAGTTTATTGGTGGCAGCTACAGTGAAGATGTGGTTAATACTGCTAGCCAGGCACAAACAGCGGCCAATGCATTTGGCCAATTTGCGCAAGCGCTACAAGACTTTGACGCGAACAATTTACATGCGGTTATTCCTAATTTTCATAACTTGGCCATGCGTGCAGAAGTCTTCAAGCAAGTGGTTAGCACCGATCCTCATAAACGTTTGGCTCATTGTCAGGAAGAGGTTGATTTTTGCCTGTCGCAGCTTTCACTTATCGATGAGCTTAATGCCCTTGAGGGAAAAGTGCCTATTCGTGTGTGCCATAACGATACTAAAATAAACAACATGCTATTTTGCTTAGACTCTAATAATGCAAAAGCGGTGATAGATTTAGATACCTGTATGCCTGGTTATTGGCTTAATGATTTTGGCGATATGGTCAGAACATTTTGCTCTGCAGAGCAAGAAGATTCAACGGCGCTTGAAAAGGTAGGTGTTCGTGAAGATATTTTTGCAGCGATTGTTAAAGGCTATGTTGAGCCACTAAAGGGGGTATTAACACCCGCCGAGAAACAAAGCTTTTGGTTAGGTGCTAAAGTAATGCCCTTTATGATTGGCTTACGCTTTTTAACTGATTATATAGATGGTGATAATTACTTTAGCGTTAAGCATAAGAGACACAACTTAGATCGCGCAAAAAACCAATTTGCCTTATACAAGGATATAGTAAGTAAGCAGCAGGTCTTAAAGGAGATTTTGACTCAGGTATAAACCCAATTAATTATATTGCTCAAAGCGTTATAACTAAAACTTTGAGCAATATAAATTGAGGTTAAACATTGAAAGTATGTGTTAACTTCCAACATCTCAATTTTTTACTTATTAAGCATCTGCTAGTTTTACACGGATTTTGCTTTTGTCTACTGTGGTTTGATTAAGCGCTTTTATTGCGCCCTTAACTTCAATGTCATTAGGCATTTCTACAAAGGCAAAGCCTTTAGATTGGCCTGTTTCTTTATCGAGTACCAAGTTACAGGTGGTCACTTTACCGTGAGCCGTAAATAACGTACGAAGTTCATGCTCAGTAGTGGCACGTGATAAGTTACGAACTAATAATTTCATATATAACCTAAATAATGGGTTCAAGCATAATTATCTCAAGTAACCTTGCTTTAACCTAACGTTATTTTATAAACAGTAAAAATAACTATTAAAAAACAAAAAAACCGCCTAATGGCGGTTTTTTATACATTGCGAGAGATTACTTTACTTCTTTACCCGCTGCTTGTTGATCTGCATGATAGCTTGAACGTACAAACGGGCCTGAAGCGGCGTGTGTAAAGCCAATTTCATCAGCATATTCTTTTAATGCGTCAAATTCAGCTGGTGGCACGTAACGCTTAACGGGTAAGTGATGCTTAGACGGTTGTAGGTATTGCCCTACAGTAAGCATATCAACGTTATGAGCACGTAAATCGCGAAGTACTTCCTCGATTTCGCTAATTTCTTCACCAAGGCCAACCATTAAGCCTGATTTTGTTTTAACCTCAGGATGGGCTTCTTTAAAGCGACGTAATAATTCAAGAGACCATTTATAGTCAGCACCTGGGCGCGCAAGTTTGTATAAACGTGGCGCCGTTTCTAGGTTGTGATTAAATACATCTGGCGGCGTTTCAATTAAAATTTCTAACGCTCTGTCCATACGGCCACGAAAATCGGGCACTAAAATCTCAATGGTAATTTCTGGATTATGCTTACGAATTTCGCGGATACAATCAGCAAAGTGCTGAGCACCACCGTCACGTAAATCATCACGGTCTACAGAAGTAATAACCACATAGCTTAACTTCATGTCTTTAATGGTCAGTGCCAGCTTTTCAGGCTCAGCGGCATCAGGTTTTAATGGGCGACCATGTGCAACGTCACAAAATGGACAACGACGTGTACAAATAGCCCCTAAAATCATAAAGGTCGCTGTACCGTGGTTAAAACACTCTGATAAGTTAGGACACGAAGCTTCTTCACATACAGAGTGAAGGCCATGTTTACGCATTGCTTGTTTTATGCCGTCAATCCGCTCGGTTGACTTAGGTAAGCGAATTTTAAGCCACTCTGGCTTACGGAGCATTTCGGTTTTTTCTGTTGGTAAAACTTTAACGGGGATCAACGCCATTTTTTCTGCGTCGCGTAGTTTTACACCTGGTTCCATTTTGACTGGTTTATTCATTCGTTTTCAAACCCTTCAGTATGCTTAACCTGTGTTGCATTAAGCTTCTTGATCATGTGTTTTACCAGCCCTTCACCTGCAGCTTCAAGGTTTTGAGGGCCATTTAGTTCTTTAGTTTGCACCATATTCATGCCCGCATAACCACATGGGTTAATGCGTAAAAATGGACTTAGATCCATATTAACATTTAATGCCAAGCCATGAAATGAGCAGCCACGACGAACTCGTAAACCTAAAGAGGCAATTTTACTGTCGTTAACGTAAACACCAGGGGCATCCGCTTTCGCGTATGCATCTATGGCGAACTCTGCAAGGGACTCAATGATGCACTCTTCAAGCCAAGTAACTAGCTCTCGCACCCCAATTTTTAAACGACGTAAATTAAATAATACATACATCATTTGCTGACCAGGGCCGTGGTAAGTCACCTGTCCACCGCGGTCAACTTTAATCACTTCAATGTCACCTGGGGCGAGTAAGTGCTCATCTTTACCGGCTTGGCCTTGGGTAAATACACTTTCATGCTCTACTAACCAAATTTCATCTGGCGTATTTTCATCACGGGTGTCGGTAAAGTCTTGCATTTTTTGCCAAATCGGCATGTAACGCTGACGACCCAGTTGGCGTACGATTAGGGTGTTTTCGCTCACAACAAATCTCAACTATAGCTTAAAGCATATGGCGCACGTCATCGATATTGCTGATCACGTTGTAAATTTCTTCAATGTGTTTGCCGCTTGTTACTGTGGCTACTAAAGTGACTGACTCATAGTTACCTTTACTGCTCGGTTTTACTTTTGGCGCATAATCACCCGGAGCGATAGGTTGTAACTTTTCTAAAATTTGATCAGTTAAGTTTACGTTTGCTAAACCCATAATTTTAAATGTAAACGGGCAAGGGTACTCTAGGTACTCATCAAATTTAGTGTTTTTAACAGGTTCAACCACGACGGGAACTCCTCAAACAAAAGTGTTGGCTCAACTTATACGTTAAGCTTAAAACTGACAGGCTAATGACAATCTTGAAATGATGTTACTTTTGACCTAAGCCAACGATAGTCATTCAATACGATTGGTATATATGGGGCGCATTCTAGCACTTTTCAAGCAAAAAAAAACGCCTCAAGAGTGAGTATATAGTAAAAACAGTGTCTATTCGCGTGTGAGTGAGTGGCAGCCCTTTACTGGAAATGCTTCTTTGGGGTATATAAAGCGTACATACTATGTATAATGGTGTGTACGCTTTTTTTATCCCTGAAGGCTTAGCAAGGCGATGGTCTCACTGCGTGAAGACCATCACCCTGCCAAAAGGGTATTTAAGGAATGATGGTCAAGTAAAATAATAAAGCCACTCCTGACGCTCGCACAGCTCACTACTCGCTAGGCATTTATGATTTTTCTTGACCATCCGCTGAAACACGTTTCTGGACAAAAATGAGTTATGACGAATGCGTGCTTTGTGCCATTTGCAGACATTAGCAACGCCTGAGCTCAGGTGCATTTGAGACAACGCCTGCTTTTGCGTTAGCAAAAAAGTGGGTGGCGGATCAAATGTCATCTGCAGAGACTTTTTAGGCAGCGTTCACCGTATTCTAGGAACGAGCGTTTACGAGGCACGTGCCGAACTGGCCTTTATGACTTTTGTAAACAACAAAAAAATATTTGGATCAAACTTCGTGTCCACTTCATGCTTCAAGATATTCATAGTTTCAAGGTGCGATTTAGCCATGCGGTATGGCCTGCTAGTCGTCAGTGCATCATACGCATCAATGATCGAAAGTATTCGACTACTCAGGGGAATATCGGCACCAGCCAGTCCGTCTGGGTATCCGCTTCCATCAAATGCTTCATGATGATGTCTGACAATAGACGCGACCTCGTCTCTGTTTGTCAGGAATGTCTCACTAATTATTCTCTCACCGATAACCGAGTGAGCCTTTATCTCTTCTCTTTCATCAGGTGTGAGCTTTCCAGGCTTCGAGAGAACAGTATCACGAACTCCAATCTTACCCACGTCGTGTAATTGACTGGCAATACGCAAGTCATCTAATGAGGGGGCACTCAAATCGGCCGCACGCCCCACTTCCAACGCAAGCGCACAGACGCGGTCACAATGGCCTCTAGTATACGCATCGCGCGCGCACAATGCCGTAATGAGTGATGGGTAAGCATTTTCTTGATCTGGTGCGAGGGCAAAAGCCATTGAATATCTCTCCTTGTTCAGCAACGCCTAACAATTTAATAGTGCGCTCATCACGCATATTTTTGCTGACTTCAAGCTCATCTATCCACATTCCAACAAATAACCGAGGGTATTTCAAGATTTTAAATAAATTTAAATGTAGGATATACGCGTTGCTCGTTTGCTTGACTATATGAATAAACGACACAACTTTATCTATTAATTAGCCCTAAATTTAGCCATCCTCAATGACCGGTTATCGCTCTTTGCCGAAGTTTGGCTAAGTGCCATAAGCGGATATTAATAAAGCGCCTTACCTTGATTTGTTAAGTTGTTTTGCTTTCTTTTTATCCCTAATCCATAAAACTGAGCCATTTGTTTTTTTCATCTCAAACAAATCTATAGCTTGAAATAAATCACTCAACTTCTTAAAGCCATAATTACGCTGGTCAAAGGATGCGTGATTTGAAATATGTGTACCGATTGGTCCTAACATGGCCCAGCCATCGTCTTCTTCGACAGCCTCAATTGCTTGCCTAAGCAAATTAATTAACTTGGTGTCACTTTTTATGTTCTTTTTTTGTTTTTGTATAGGAGGGTCTTTTTCGCTATCTTCGTCAAGATAGAGGAATAGTGAACAACTATTAACGAAAGCTAGTGGTGCTTTACGTTCACCAAAACCAATCACAAATTTACCATCAGCCAAAGAACGAGTTACCAAGGGAGTAAAATCACAATCGGACGACACCAGGCAAATAACATCAATGTCTTTAGTATACAGCACATCCATAACATCAATTACTAATGCCATATCTGTGGCATTCTTGCCTTTGGTAAGATCGAACTGTTGCATCGGCTGTATTGCAAATTCATGAAGCACGTCTTCCCACGGTTTCAGGTTTTGATTTTTCCAATTTCCATATGCTTTACGAATGTTGACTACACCATATCGCGCCAACTCGGATAGCACTTTATCTATCTTTTGAGCAGGTGCGTTATCTGCATCAATAAATACCGCAATTTTCTCTTTATCTCTCACAAAAGCTTCCTTGAAACTTAAAATCTTATTGACCACTACAGTAAACAGTTTCTCGACTTTTTCTAGTAAATACTTAGGCTATTATTTTCCATATTCCAGCCAAATAACAGTATTGTAGTGGCTTGGTTAATTTGGGACCCAAATTAGAGGCGTCTCCTTGTTGGTCATCTGCTGCTAGTTGCAACCATTTGAACTAATTAAATTGTTTATAAATGTTTTTTCTATAAGGTTTTCTTGGAGCCCATATTTAATTTTTATGTGTCTCCATTTTTTTACGTACTTACAATGAAAGTGCTTATCAAGTATATTTACTCATGTTTTTTAAAATATAAATTTTATGTTTTAGATCACTAAATGCTTAGTAATGATAGGTTACTTTGTAGTGGGGTAGGCTACTTTTTTAAGCTCTAAAACAGCTAAATGGTCAGTAACTTTATACGATTAATATAAGGTTTAATTTTTTCGAGGGGCACTATGAATTTAAAAAATACAACAACTCATTACAATACACTCTCCATTGCTTTGCATTGGCTTATGTTCATATTGATAGTCGCTGTTTACGCAAGCATTGAACTGCGCGAATTATTCGACAAAGGAACAGCAACCCGAGATGCCTTTAAAATGTGGCATTTTATGCTTGGTTTATCGGTTTTAGCCTTAGTAAGCGTTAGGCTAATTGCTCGCATAGTAGGTGGTTCGGCTCCTGATATAAAACCACAGCCAGCTAAATGGCAAAATAACCTGGCCAAACTAGTGCATGTTATTTTGTATGGGTTCATGTTTGCTATGCCTATTGCTGGATGGTTAATTTTGAGCATGGCGGGCAAACCAATTCCGTTTTTTGGTCTAGAGCTGCCGCCATTGGCCAGTAAAGATTTAGACTTAGCTAAAACCATAAAAGAGCTGCATGAAACCGCTGGGGAAGTTGGCTATTACTTGATTGGACTACATGCAGCCGCCGCCTTATTCCACCACTATGTTTTATCTGATAATACGGTTGCACGAATGCGTTTGCCTAAAAAAATAAGGGTATACGGATTTAATGGTTGATGGGGCACCTTTACCCCACCAACCTGATACCATTATCAGATGGTTGATAGATCGACTCCGTAGTTGAGTTCCTCTGCGAAGTCCGGCAGTCCGTAACCGATGGTTTTCTTGTAGAAAGGAGAGACCTTCGCAGTCGGTGCCTTCTTCTTGTGCTTCGTGGTGTAGAGCATTCGTGCCCGCATCACCTCGAAGGAGTAACCGCGCCCTTCACGGTTCTTGTCCTTGGCCAGTCGGTTGATGGACTCCGTGTAAGCGTTGGTGACGGGCATGTCCGTCTCGAAGTAGGTCATGGTCTCTTCGCGCCAGTTTCCCACTGCCCTGACCAGATCGCTCCAGACTTCCTTTTGGCCCTTCGGGATGGTGGCTATCCACTCGTCCAGGGCGGCTTCTGCCTGGAGCCGTGTGGTGGCGTCCCAGATGCCGTAGAAGCGCTCCTTGTGCTCGTAGGCGGCCAGCAGTTGCGGGAACGCGCCTGTCCAGGTCTCCATGATGAGGCGCTCCCGGTCTGAGACTTCGTGAGCGCGTTTCAGCAGGATTTTCCGGTCTCCCTTGAGAGTCCGGCTCTGGGACGGTTTCAGCTCCTTTCTGAGGCCCTTGCGCACTCTCTCTAGGGCATCGTTGGCCATGCGCACCACATGGAACTTATCGACCACGATACGGGCCTGGGGCAGCACAGCCTTGACCGCTGCCCGGTAGGGGTTCCACATGTCCATGCTGACGATCTCGACCTTCTGCCGGTCTTTCAGCTTCATCAGGTAGTTGGTCACCACGTCCTGGCGGCGGGTGGCCAGCAGGTCGAGCAGGGTTCGCTCCTCAATGTTGGTCAGAATGCAGCGGTAGCGCTTGTTCAGGTATAGCTCGTCAATGCCCAGGATGCGGGGCGTCTCGAAGCGGTGCCAGCGCCCCAGGAACTCGGCGCGGGCGTTGAAGATGTCGCGCACCGTCTTCTCGTCCAGGCCGGTCTGTGCCGCCACAAAGGTGTAGGGGTGGTTGAAGGATTCCTTCTCCACGTACTCATGCAGCCGCAGTGTCATACGGAATCCGTCCACCATCTCTGGTAGCTGGGGCCTGAATGTTGTCTTGCAGGCCCGGCAAGTGTATCGGCGGCGGACCACCCAGAGAGTGACCCGCTTGCCGTGGATGGGCAGATCACGATAGGGAACGTCACGCTTGCCGAACCGTACGAACTCACCCTGCACGCCGCACCCCTCGCAGGCTACTGGTGTAGGTGCTTCAAGCCGAAAATGTATGTCTTCATTCTGCTCATCAGAATCCACCAACTGGTACCCAGGAAGGCTTAACGAATTAATCATCTCCCGCCTTGATCAGAAAAACAGGTAGGTGGCGTAACCGGCAATCATCGCCATAGCAAAAATGACTGCTAAAAACGCCGCTAAAAGCTTCAGCGTGAACAAAGAGCGCAACAGAATGAGCTCAGTCAGGCTGGCTCCGGCACTGCCGATGATCAACGCTAGCACCGTCCCGGCACCCACGCCTTTGGCCATCAGAGCCGCTGCCAGAGGTATGACGGCTTCAGCGCGAATATACAACGGCACGCCGATGACAGCGGCAACTGGAATGGCAAAGGGATTATCTGGGCCTGCATACTGCTCCAATAAGTCAGTGGGCATGAAACCATAGACCACGCTGCCAATCGCAATACCGATGAGCAGGTAAGGCAACACATCGATAAAGTCCGACCAAGCTTCCCGCCACACACCACTGTACTTCCCTTCTTTCTTAACCGTGACAGTGGGTTGACTGTCACAGCATTCGCTAGACGTAGAGACTGTTGTCTTCCTATCAGCCCCGCAAGAAGCCGTCTTCGGAGTGGTGTCGCAGCTGTTGGTGCCGCAACTCGATGCGGTCGATGTAGCACTGCACGGGCTTGCTGATGAACTACATCCACTGCTCTCTTGTGTCGCCGTCCGGCGCACATAACGCTCGAAGCCAAGCGTGTGAAGCAGCCATCCGGCACCTACCGCGACCACCAAAGCGGCGAGCACATAGATAGCAGTAAGTGTCCATCCAAACGTGGCAACCAGCAGGCCGACGACGATAGGATTCAGCAACGGAGATGAGAAAAGAAACACCATCATCGGCCCAAAACCGGCCCGTGCCCGAATCAACCCTTTCAACATGGGGATAGTCGAGCAACTACAGAAGGGCGTTATAGCTCCTAAACCAGCAGCAAGAAAATAGCCTCGCTTCCCACTGGAAGTCAGTAACGCTTCCACCTTGGATGGTGGGATGTGACGTTGAAGAACTCCGACCAGCAAGCTAATGCCAATGAATAAAACCGATAGCTCGATAGCGAGAAAGGCGAACATGCCTAGAGCGTCTTGGAGTTGAGGTGACATTCAATATTACTCCTATATTTCTAGTTTTATCGAAATGATGTACGCAGCCTACTTGCGTTTATCCGACCTGTCAACTATAATTCTAGAAACATCGAATTATTGGGGCGTGCTATGGATCACGAAAAGGTTGCAGCCAGCTTAGCTGAGCTAGGGAATAGTCACCGACTGTCCGTGTTCCGCTTTCTGGTCAAAGCTGGCCATGATGGGGCTTCGGTCGGAGATATCCAGAAGGGGCTGGGTATTCCTGCTTCGACGCTATCACATCACCTTGCGCGCATGGCCAAGGTAGGGCTGATCCGGCAGGAGAAACATAGCCGCACGATTGTCTGTATATCCGAGTATGGGCACCTAGAGAATTTGATCGGTTTCTTACAAGAGGAATGTTGTGCAGGTGTTCGGATTGCGCATGAACCAGAACCGCTTTGACGCTTGCCCAGCTCTCGCTGTCCTCCCTAGTCAGCATCGCTATGAAGACTCAGGCGAAGGTGGAAACAGAAAATTGGCAGTAGAGTAGGCTGAAGAGGATCAATCAGATAATCCGCTGAGAAAGATTTTCTTCTTTACATCTTTGGCATTTTATCAACCAGAAATTCCGGATACCCAAAAATAACAGCTAATTAAGTGGTTAACCCGTTGTTTTCGCACATATTCAAGGATATGTGCGACGCGCGTATAGTGTTCTATTTAGATCTGCTTAAAGATAATAGAAAACTTAGTGATAGTAATATCTTAGCTAATTTGTTAAAACTGTGTAAAGTATACATATGAGTGTGGTCGGAGCAGAAAGATCCGCCCTTCGCGCACTATAAAATTATCCGTATAAAGGGTTTTCAACAATTGATGAGGCGCGTAGTTGGGTGTTGAAATTTAGCCACTGGTATAATTTTAACCACAAACATAGTGGCATCAAATACGTCAGCCCACATCAAAGGCATTCAGGATTAGCGGGTGACATATTGGCTAATAGAAAAGAAGTTTATCAAGGTGCTAAAGATGCTCACCCTGAGCGCTGGAGCGGTAATATCCGTAATTGGAATTTACCAAAAGAAGTGTACTTAAACCCTGAACAAAATAGTGTCAAGGCTGAGAGTGCATAACGTAGTGATCGCGACAACTAGTTTGACAAACACCGCTACTGTCCTTAGTGTACTGTTCTCTCGGTTATATACTCTCAGAAATCAAATCATGCATGGTGGGGCCACTTTTAATAGCTCAGCCAATCGTCAACAATTGAGATATTGTACAAATATACTGGATCTACTAGTACCAACGATCATTGAGATTATGATGAATAACCCTAATGACCTTTGGGGTGAACCGGTATATCCATATGTTGGGAAATAGATATATCAAACCCACTAGTAATTGCATAAATATTCACAATAACTGTATAAGTCATAATAAAGTAAGCATCACGATTGACATCCTAAACACCTTTATTCAAATGTGCATGCTTCCTAGTTTAACATTAGGTAATGTAGGGCAAATATTAGTGAATATTTATCGGCTCAAAATCTAGCTGTCACGGAAAGGGGCAAAAACGAGTTTGAAACTGCTAACCCAGCAGCTCTTTCAGATAGCTATTCCGCTTGTGAGAGTGACTAGGTGCCTCGGTGATCTGCTTCATATCATCGCTACTACCAACGATATGGATTTCACTTTCAGCTCTCGTGATTGCCGTATAGAGCCATGCTCTATCTACTATTCTTCCATTTTGCAGAGCGATGATGATGCGTGGAAACTGTGACCCTTGAGCTTTATGTAGGGTGATTGCGTAACCCAACTCCATGCAGTCGAGAACGGATTGTGTTATCTCGACCTTTTCACCTGTATCTAGCGTCACTTCACCGTAACTATCACCAGAAGGTTTGGCGTTGGTTAGCATACCAAGTGAGCCGTTCTGAATGCCTTTGTCGTAATGATTCTGCGTAAATAACACCTCATCATTCATGCGAAGTGGCAAAAAGAATTTGTCACCATTAATTTCAAACTCAAGGCTGTCACTGTTTGGGTTGACCGCTTGCTGGATGAGTTTATTGATTTCTGTTACGAGCGCCTTGGTTGGAGCCATGACACGACTGCTTTCAGGAGATTCTTGGTAAAGTTCGCAACAGACTTTGGCAATGTCTGTTTTACTGGTTTCGTGAAAGTGTATTGCACCTGTGCTTAATTGGTCAGGCATCACACCTTGATTGATGAGTTTTGAGTATTCGGGGATACCCGTTGAACCTTCCTGTCTCTTGACGATATCTAGCATGGTATTAGCCACCGTTTTCGCTTCAACGATGTCTGCCAACACCTTGCCGCAGCCGATGGGTGGAAGTTGGTCAGGGTCGCCAGTAAATATCAATCGTACAGAGGGATGAGTGTGATTAACAAGGCGATACATGGTCGGTAAGTCAATCATACTGGCTTCATCTATTACCAGTAAATGCTTTGGCTGGTCTGAACTTGGCTCAATAGGCTCTCTACGTAATAACTTAGCGATAGTTGAGGTGATAAAGCCAATTGACTCATGCAAGCGCATAGCGGCTCTGCCACTCAGCGCGACCGCATGTATTTCAAATCCCATTTGATGGTAGGCTCGAAGTGCGGTTCTAAGTACCGTTGTTTTACCTGTGCCAGCTCCGCCCGTAATACAGCTCACGGCGTTATCCAAACACGTTGTCACTGCTTCAATCTGCTTCTTGGTTAGCTCGTATGGTAATTCACCAACCGAAGAGCAATATGCAGAATTTGCAACTTCGTCATAAAGGTTGTTTTGATTAGCTAGTGCTTTAAGTCGTTTGGCAACGACATTTTCCATCAACAACTGGGCAGTTGGATGATAAGAGCCAGTGTCGGGGTTTAGGATGTATTGCGCTTTGTTGTGACCTGCTTTAAACGCTTCCGTCACCAGTTCCTTATCTTTGAGCAATTTGGTTAGGTATGGGCGTAAGCACGCTTGAGTTGTATAGGTGTGGCCTTTTTCAATCTCTTTGCGAATCGCGGTTTCAAGTGCGGCACTTAGTCTGCGGTGATCACAAGCTGTGATCTTAAACTGGTCAAAATTAACCAGTTTATCGACATCCGTAAACGACATCCCAAACCCAATAAGGACATACGGATTTTGTTTAATAGCCTCAATGGACTCTTCTCCATGATGCTTCAATAAGCGCTGCTGAATACTTGCTGGTATCTTGTGTTCGGTCATCCAGTTGCAGTAGGCCAGATTTTTATATTTGGCGTAACCTTCAAATAACGCATTGATAGAATCTTCACTCAGGACACTTCTAAGGCGCTCTCTTGATTCATGAGTGTCTTTTCCAACCGTTGGGTGAAAATCCTTTCCTAACAGTTCCCAGAGTGCTCTAGCTTTACTTTCACCGATACCTTTGAAATCACTTTCTCTGGCAATAAAGCGAATAAGCTGTTCACCCGTTTCTGGCAGGCTGCATTCGATGTGTTCTGGTGATTCATAGGTATGCTGCTGCATCACGTAATCACCCGTTTCCATTTCTTCTATTAAACGATGGCCTTTAACCGACCAGTGTTGGCCGAGGGCTGGTTGAACGGGGATGGCATCTGGATCAGCTTTGATGGTGACGTAATACTTGCCACTGTTAGTTTTGTATGAGTTTTTTTTCAGTGGCACGCCACTGAATATCACCATTTTGGTAGAGCTGTAAGGAATACTCGTGACACGCATTTGGTCTTGATGGAGTGCAACATTCATCGTGGCATGAACCCCATTTCTGACAAGGTTTCATTCAGTTCGCCAAACCGCTCTAGTTTACCTTCCAGCTCTTTAACTTTGGCTTTTAGCTCAATGTTTTCAGCCTCTAAGGTCGATACTCGTTTTGAGTCGAGCAGCTTGCGATTAGCCGTGTTGTCGTATTGCTTTGGTTTGTCAGCACTGTTCCTTGCAGATTCGGTCAGTGGCGGGAGTATACCTTTATCACGCAGTTTGTCTTCTAATGCCTTGAGCGCTTTTCTAAGCGCTGGATTTTGGTTAAGGGCAGACTTGCCGCAACCGACCCCTTTTGCTACTTCGATGCGGTTGAGCTTGCCTTTAAAGGCGATCTGCTTAAAGTCATCATCAGTTTGAGTGGCTTGCCATACTTCAAATGCTTCGAGGTTCTGCTGCGCTCTTTGCGGACCGTTCGCCATTAATCATCTACCTCACCTAACAACTTGCGTAGACCTGTCGCAAAGCCTCTAGGGAATATTTCTATGTTGTATTCCATGTCTTTTACTTGGCCAGCTTGTGTGGTTTGCCAGTTATGTTTTTCCATACATTCGTCAGAGATAGCGTAGGCTAAGGCTTTCTTCTCGGATTCGGTCAAGATGCCAGATAGTGAAGGCAAGACTTCAACACTCGGCTCTGCGCTTGCATCAAACTGACGTACAGGACGCTTATCAATGGTAATATTCGCGTGCTGTTTTAGCAGATTAACCTCTTTGCGATAACGGTTGCGCTCGGCAATAATCTGACCAAACAAAGCCCGTACCGCAGTGTCTGGAATACGCTCAAGCAGTTTATTATCCTGTGGAACAGACTTAGAGCGTGAGGTTGGCGATAACGGCTTTTTGGTGGTTGTTTTGCACTTTGCTGCCCATGCTTCAATCAAGGTGCGGTAGTGCTTGTTTTTGGTTGCTCGTAACGCTTCGTAACCTGGGCCACCCTCTGCTGCTGATACTCGCCCCATTTGTGTAATGGAGAAATCACGCTGCCCCGATTCTACATAGGCTTTCAGTATGTCGTTAAGCTTATCTAGGTTTTTTTGGGTTCTTGGCACTTTGTCGTCTTTTAGGTCAGCCAAGATGATATCAATATTAATCTCCATTAACCCTCCAAGAGCGCAGGTTGGGTGAGATTTTCGAGGTGCAATGCTTTACCAGTGAGCGCACTCATACCTGCACTAAATAGTTTGTTTTCTTCAAGGTATTCACCCGCTTCGATGTAATTAGCCACTTTACGGTAGCCTTCCATTTTATCGTCAGGGTCGGCTATCTTTGCCATTTGGCGTAGAATGGCATTACCAGCGATTAGCTGCTGTTTCTCATCCATTTCCAAGAAGATAGGTTCAAAACCCTTTTTCATCAGCATGCGACTAAGTTCAATGGAGCGCTTTTGAATGGCGGGCGTTTTACGAAGTTCATCCTGCAAGTCAGGGAAGAATTCGGCATCGTCACATAGCAAGGAGAGGTGTAAAAGCTCTGAGTCGGTTTCGATAAACTTCAAGGCGTAGCTGATATCTTGCTCCGCACCCACGGCAATCAGCTTATCTTTGGTGTCATCCTCATTTCTGGCTTCCTCGACACGAATGATTTTGCTGATTAGCTCGAAGCACGCTATCCAGTCTTTGGTGTATTCATCGGCCTCTACTTGTTGCTTTTCATAGCGGCGCTGTAGAACCTGCATGTCATTATGTTTGGTAAAGGGTGTGCCTTGCTCTTCACAGAAAAACTGCTCGTCTTTGAGTGCTTCTAGCTCACCCTCGATTTCAACCGATAGGTTAGCCGCTTGGTGCGCCTTGTAACTGAGTTGATTAAACTGAGCGTTAAGCGCTGGCAGGTATCGCGCCTCGGTAATAAACCAACGGCAACGAATGCAGTTTTCAGGGCCATGCGGCACGCTGCTATAGGTGCGATTAGCGGGAATACTTGAATCTCTAATCAACTCACCACCGTTCCAACACCCGCCCAGCGTACTGACTTCATCGGATTTTACGGTGTTGCCTCCGACCAAACATAGGCCAGATGAACGCTCCTCCCAGCCGATGGGGTTACGGTTAACCAGGGCTGCCTGAATACTGTCTTCTTTATGGTAGACCATATTGCATTGAATTTGTGCTAGTGAGGCATCTTTAAGGAAGTTGCGCACTGACTGCTTAGCTTTACCCTCAAGCTCCCCTTCGGCTTCACTCATTTTTTCCGCCATCACGGACGGGGTGATTTTGTTGTAGTAGATGGTCATTAGGATACGTGAGTGCCCTGCCAGTAGTTTGGATATGACAGGTAGTGGCAATTGGGTATCCATCGTGTAGGCAGTTATCAGCGATACGCGCAAGCTGTGCAGGGGGTGATTCGTGGCAACCTTAGCGCTTTCTGGAGTGCCTTCTGGGTAATCCACAATCAGTTTAAGTCGCTCTCCATTATCAAGCGTATTACCTTGCTCAGCAAGCTGGTTTTCCAGTGTTAGCAAGAGTTGATACCAGAAAGATTTCATCGCTTCTGTAATTATCGGTTTGTATTTATCATCACCGTTTGCTGATGCATCCCGAAAGAGAAAGGCGACTTCACCCATGCTCTCTAGCTGGGTTTGTGACTTCTTTTTCGAAGTATGTTTAGTTAACAGCGTGGTGCAGTCTGTCGGCTTAACTATAGGGTTATATTTTTCCTGCCAGTTACGCAGTTTTTCCAGCCAATATAATACTTCCTCATTCTGCCAAGGGATGATGTAACCCCGCTCAAGTTCGTCTTTATTTTGGTCAGCGGTTTTGTTGGTGTTGATATACAAACCTGTGGAATATTGCCCTGTCGTGGTGTCGTGTATGCGACGAAAGATGCCTTTACCAAAAGGGCGTTTTTCGCTACCGAGCGCAAAGTCATGCTTGTCATTGAGCTTCCAATGACCGCTTTCATAACGCCACGTATCCGCTTCACCACTGTCTAACATACGCACTTGATAGATGCGCAGTGGCAGATGCAGCTTCATAAATATAACCATCGCTTTGACAGGTGACCAGATTTGGTGGAGGGTGATTCTTTTACCATCTCTAGTCACCTCTTTGGTACGCCACACGCAATCGGGGTCGGTTTTATCAATCAAGTCAGGCTCAACTTCAAACCAATCGCCACTTCCACCTGTTTTGCCTTGCCCTGTCTGCTCTTGTGCCCATGTCCAATGCTTGAAATGGCGGTAGTGATAGCTAGGCAGTAACGACTCGCCTTGTGGTAGTTTTTGCTCAATCACTGTCAGTTCCGCTTTGTCTGGCAATGGACACAGAATTTGGCGCAGGTCTTGGATGTAGCGATACGGAAGTGGGTTACGTACGGTTTCAGTGTGTGAGAATTGCATCTTAATTTTGCTCAGCGGATTGCGAACCAGTGGTGTTAAGTTGCCGCTATCATCTTCTTCAGATAGATGATGTTCAATGACGTAATTAATGAAGTCACAGGGGTGGTTGATAGATCTTAATACTTCCTCGGGGGCGTTAATAGTTTTTCTCACAGTAGCTTCTAGCTCTTCAGTGGAGCAGATATGGCCATTGTAGCCCTTGAAAAACAGACCAACATCAGTTGCATAGGGAGCGCACTCCAACAGGTAGGACTCAAAAAAACGGCCCAACGCTTGACGCTTGTGGTCAACTCCCGCATGCTGTGTCGCCATCCACTCAGCGGCTAATTCCTGCCATTGCTCCCACTCAGGGCCAAGGGTGGTGAGCATCCATTTAAACGTTAAGTCCGATGCACGTCCGTCACGTTTCTTGCCTTTTTTTGCCATTATTTACCTCGTAATTTCGGATGCTTGCCTGTGAAATAGCCTTGCGGGTCAATATCGTCAAAACCGTGCTCGACCAACTCTTTCCAATCTAGCGATTTTACTTTGGACTCAGGATTTGCCAGTTGTAGCGTGGCCTTGTTGAGTTCATCGGAGATTTCCTGCTGCCCTTTACCTGTGTAGGGAACTTGAGACTCCAGTGATTTATGGTGCATACATCGTCGTATCACCAACGGGTTAAGTCCTGAACGCTCTAAGCGTCTGCCATAACTATGACGATGACCGTGCGGGTCTAACCCTTCCGATTTGTTTGGCTCTAAGCCAATGCGCCTTAATCCCGCCGCATAGCTTTGGTGAAACGCATTCAAAGTGTATGGGTTTCCAAGGGCGCTGTGATGGAATGAAATGAACGCATAGGGGTGATGGCAGTCAATACTGGCTCGATATTTTTGGTAGCTCTTCCACAGTGACATAAAAACCTTGCCATAATCCGTTGGAAACCACTGAACTTGTATGTAGTTATCTCGATGGTCTACAACTCTTGTTTTCCAGCCAACGTATGCCGTGCCTTTCATTCGTTTGCGTGGTATACGAGCGTATTTTTCTTGTAAATAGGCTTCTCTGGTTTTTGTCCCTGAGCGACTACGCCAACCTTCGGGTGCTTTACCATCGACTTCGTTGTAAATTCGAACTATCGCTTTTTCAGGGTCATACGGATCTTCAAGTACATCAGTCACCCACAGCATAATAGCTTCGCTTTCACGCAAACCGCCACCGTGCATTAAGAGCAACATAAGCTTATCTCTCAACGCAACTCGCGGATCTTTTGCTCCGCCAATACCATCTTTATAGAATGATTCCCAATGCTTATCTGGGAATGCTAAAGCATCGTCTTCGGCTTTCGTCAATGGAGTGCGTCCTTTCATTGTGCGAGCTTTACGGATGGTTCTATTAACGGTTTTATCTTCAATATGCCCAAGGAAGTCATTTTGTTTTTTTCGATACCATGCCGCATAATTCAAGCGTTGCTCATGAGGTGTGGCATCTCGCAAAGGGTTCATTGACTCTTCGCCAAGCTTGTTAGCCAGCCAATCAGTAAATGCCGTTAATCGATGAATATGTTTATTGACGTTATCAGTTGAGCTTGGCACCCAGTACAAGCCAGAGGGATCTAAACCATCTTCACCGATGGTGCCTGTGTAAAGACGCTTAGCAAAGGTTTGGAATAGCATTTTAGGATCTTCAAATAATCCTTTGTTGGCTTCCATGTAATCCAAGAGCAAAGAAGTGGCTTGTATAAAACCATTCATTAAAGCATTACTAGCACCATCAGCTTCCATCTTTAGCAAGTAATCGGTAACTGAACCAACTTCACCTTGTTCGGTGATCAAGATGGGGAGCTGACTTTTAATGCCAGTATTATCTTCTACGATAGTTGCTTTGACTTTAACCGATGACAAGGTTCATCCCTTTATACACGTTAAACATACAATACACTATAGCGCTAAAGCGTTTATTGTCAAATAAAAAGGCAGATTTCTCTGCCTTAATACACAATATACATAGTTCAAGGTACTATATATAAACAGAAGAGGCGTTCATATTACTTTACTCGTGCTTACATTATTTGTAAGCGTAAGTAGTCATATATTTTGCTGAAGAAGCTACCTTCTTGTATTTCTTCAAGCGTAACTAGCGGATATTGTGCAATATCTTCGCCTTCAAGTTGTAAAAACAGCGTGCCTACTTTAGTGCCTTTAGCTAAAGGTGCTTCAAGCGTATCGTCAAGCTCAAAGTTTGCTTTCAGGTTTTTATGTTGGCCACGAGGGATTGTAATAGGGGTGTCTTCTAAAATACCTAAAGAGACATTCTCTTTGTTACCCATCCAGATGCGTTGCTCTGCAAAACTATCGCCAGCTTTGTAAGGCGTAATTGTTTCAAAAAAGCGGAAACCGTAGTTAAGCAGTTTTTTACTTTCAACTTTACGCGCACGCTCACTTGAAGTACCCATAACTACCGCAATTAAACGCATGTCGTTTTTCGTTGCCGAGGTGACTAAGCTGTAACCCGCATCAGATGTATGGCCTGTTTTAATACCATCAACATCTAAGCTTTCATCCCATAACAACGAGTTACGGTTATATTGCTTTATACCATTGTATGTAAATGACTTTTCTTTATATAGTGCATATTCGTCCGGCACGTCTCTGATTAAGGCTGCACCAAGTGTGGCCATATCGCGTGGCGTTGTGTAGTGCTCGTCTGTATCAAGACCGTGACTATTAATAAAGTGAGTATTTGTCATGCCTATCTTTTCAGCATGGGCATTCATTAAATCTGCAAAGGCACTTTCGCTGCCAGCAATATGCTCAGCCATGGCAACACAGGCATCATTACCTGATTGCACAATAATACCGTGATTAAGTTCATCTACACTTACTTGCTTACCCACTTCAATGAACATTTTAGATGATTCAGGAAAGTTTTTTGCCCACGCTTTTTCACTGATAGTTACCATATCGGTGGGTGCGATATTACCTGCATTTATTTCAGTACCAATTACATA
This sequence comes from Pseudoalteromonas sp. MER144-MNA-CIBAN-0113, assembly GCF_040308965.1. Taxonomy (NCBI): domain Bacteria; kingdom Pseudomonadati; phylum Pseudomonadota; class Gammaproteobacteria; order Alteromonadales; family Pseudoalteromonadaceae; genus Pseudoalteromonas; species Pseudoalteromonas sp. MER144-MNA-CIBAN-0113. Next base: position 25,636 of record NZ_JBEOOG010000016.1, on the reverse strand, counting down.
ACTAGTCATCATTTTAGTTAAGCTAGCAGGAGCAAGTTTTGTATCAGCTTCACCTTCTGCAATCACTTTACCTGTGGTGAAGTCCACCAAAAAGTAACCTTTAGCATTAACTTGAGGAGGGGCTGGAATAATTTGTGCGGTGGCTGAAAATACGGCGGCAGAACAGACTAAGCCGCAAACACCAGTAAGAATTTTATGTTTAATAGATTTCATCATACTCATTAATGGTTAAAGTTAAAAATATGCATTCTCCCTATTCTAAAGGGCTTACTGAGTGTAAAGCAAGAACGCGTTTTGAAATTGATTTTGTTTTAATGTTTTTAGTACTTGTTGCGCGTGTTGGGCATCTTTTATCGGCCCTAAGTGCAATCTATAAATACCGTCTTTTTCGACGATATTTGTTGGTAATTTATATTGCTCTCGTAGTGTGTGTGCCAATGCTTCTATGTTGGCTAACGTACTACCTGCAGCTACTTGAACATAGGTTTTTCGTGCATGGGTATCTGCAAGGGTAATCGCTTCAAGCTTAACCTGTGCTGTACCGTATTTATGGTAGCCAAGTTTATAGGCTGCAGCATAAGAAAGATCAATGATTCTATCGTCATGAAAAGGCCCGCGATCGTTAACCCGTACTATAACAGATTGGCCATTGGCTGTATTTGTTACGCGCACAAAACTCGGTAAGGGCAAGGTTTTGTGAGCTGCCGTCATAGCGAACATATCGTAAATTTCGCCGTTAGAGGTGTGATAACCATGAAATTTTCGGCCATACCATGAGGCAATGCCCGTTTCTGAATAACCTGTTTCATCGAGCATAGGGGTATAACGTTTGCCCAACACTTCGTAAGGGCGTGTGGTGCTCGCGCTTTTTATAACTTTAGTGACAATAGCATCTTGCATTTCTAATTCAGTTGGTGCTCGCAGAGGCGCCGCATCATGGCGCATGCTGTAACGACTATTTGAACTGCTGCATGCACTTAAAAAGAGGCTAACGAGAATAATAATTATAAGTTGTTTGTAAAGGCGCATTATTTTAAGAGCATCCTTTTATCTGTGGCAATCGACATAATAATGCCAAATGCAGCCATCAGGGTCACCATCGAGGTACCGCCATAACTAATTAATGGTAACGGTACACCTACAACAGGCAGCAAACCCGATACCATGCCAATATTTACAAAAATATAAACAAAAAATGTAAGTGTGAGTGAGCCGGCTAATAGTTTACCAAACGCATCTTGTGCGTTAACCGCAATATAAAGCCCACGGCCAATAATAAATAAATATAAACTAAGTAAAACACACACACCAAATAAGCCAAACTCTTCACTCAGTACTGAAAAAATAAAGTCAGTATGTCGCTCAGGTAAAAATTCTAGTTGCGATTGCGTGCCTTGCAGCCAGCCTTTACCTTCGATACCGCCTGAACCAATGGCAATTTTTGATTGAATAATATGATAGCCAGAACCCAGCGGATCGCTCTCAGGATCTAAAAAGGTCAGTACCCTTTGCTTTTGATAATCGTGCATACCGTAGTGCCAAAATGGCCATGCTGCCAAAGCAACAACCGAGCTTAAAAAGCCGATTAAACGCCAGCTTAAGCCTGATAAAAACAACACAAATACACCGGAACTGGCGATTAAAATTGAGGTACCCAAATCAGGTTGCTCTTTAATTAGTAGGGTAGGCAGCATAACAATGGCAAAGCCAATGACTAAATGTAACGGACGCGGCGGCAAATGGTGGCGGCCAATATACCAAGCAACCATCATCGGAACCGCTAGTTTCATTAGCTCTGAGGGTTGAAAGCGAGTAATGCCTAAATCTAACCAGCGTTGAGCTCCCTTAGAACTTACACCAAATAGCAGTACCCCAACCAGCATGAGTAATCCTAGGCAATACATGGGAATAACTAAGCGTTTTAAAGTCGCTGGTGGAATTTGAGCAAGTACAAACATACCTATAATGGCGCCAGCCATTCGCGTAATATGGCGAACCATCATGGCAGAGTCTTGCCCTGAGGCGCTGTATACAATGGTGATACTACCGGCCATCATCAGCAATAACGCAATAAAAAGTGGCAAATCAATATGCAGTCGCAGCCAAATAGAGCGTTTATCATGTAAAGCCGTCATGGTGCTTTGTCCCCTGAAGGTTGGATTGGGTTAGCTGCAAAATAGTAATCCATTAATTGGCGCGCAATGGGCGCACCTACTGAGCTTCCCCCACCGGTATTTTCTACCACAATAGAGACAACAATTTGTGGGTTATTAAACGGGGCAAAACCTATATAAATGGCGTTGTCGCGTTGGCGCTCTTTGAGTGCATCGGCATCGTAACGCTCGCCCTGAGCAATACTGACCACTTGGGCTGTACCGGTTTTACCTGCAGGGTCGTAGGTAGCCCCTTTAAACGCACGGTGTGCTGTACCGGTGGTCTTTTTAACCGTGTTATGCATTGCATCAATAGCGATGCGCCAGTTATCCTCATTATTGAGAACAACAGGTGGCTTTTCTTCATTATTGAGCTGGGTGATCTGGTCTTCTTTTTTAGCCACTTGCACTAAGTGAGGAGGATGATTTATTCCCCGGTTAACTAGAATATTAGTCGCGTTGGCTATTTGAATTGGGGTGGCAGTCCAATAACCTTGGCCAATCCCTACAGAAATAGTATCACCACGCCACCATGACTCTTTGAAACGATCTTCTTTCCACTCTTTTGAGGGCAAAATAGCGGTTGTTTCTTCATGAATATCAATGCCTGATAGCTCACCAAAGCCAAAGCGAGCCATAAAATTACTTATTTTTGTGATCCCCATTCGATAGGCTGCGTCATAAAAGTAGGTATCGCATGACTCTTCTATTGCTTTATAAACATCCACATGGCCATGGCCCCAACGTCGCCAATCACGCCATCTATGCTCTACGTTGGGAATTTGAAAAAAGCCCGGATCCCACATGCTGGTGGTTTCTTGCACTATATTTTCTTCTAATGCCAAAATAGCCATGTGTGGTTTAACAGTAGATGCTGGTGCGTAGCGACCTTGAGTCGTGCGATTGATCAGTGGACGATCAGGGTTGAGTAAGGCTTTGTAGTCTTTACTGCTAATACCATGCACAAATAAATTGGGATCATAACTTGGGTTTGAATACAGCGCTAAAACGCCGCCATCTTTTGCATCCATTACCACAATAGCGCCGCGCATATCTTTAAGTGCATGTTGGGCTATTTGTTGTAAACCAATGTCGAGAGTAAGTACTAAGTCGTCACCCGCTTGCGGTGGATCCATACTTAAAGTGCGGATAATTCGGCCGCGGTTATTAACTTCAACTCGTTGTGAGCCAACTTGACCATGTAATAACGGCTCGTAGTACTTTTCGATACCCAGCTTACCAATATCATGCGTGGCTCGGTAGTTTGTGGCTTCATCTTGTTGTTCAAGCTTGTTTAACTCTTTTCTATTGAGCTTTGCGACATAGCCTAATGCATGGGTTAAAGTATCGCCAAAGGGGTAATATCTCGCTAGACGTGCCTCAATACTAAAGCCTGGGAACTTATGTTGGTTTACTGAAAACATCGCTACTTCGTTTTCATTTAAACGGGCTTTGAGGACTTGACTTTTAAAACGTCGAGTATGTTTTATATCATCAAGAAAATCAGCTTGTTGCTGCTCGGTTATTTCAATGATTTTGCTGATAGACTTCAAAGAGGCGGTTAAATCATTAACTTCTTCGGGGATCACCTCAAGGTTATAAACGGGCTTATTTTCGGCTAGTAAAACACCATTGCGGTCGTAAATTAAACCGCGATTGGGGGCTATAGGTATAACTTTTATACGGTTATCATTAGAACGAGTTTGATAATCTTGATGATCATCTACCTGAATTTTATACAAGTTAGACAGCAATATTGCTACAAGGACTAATATAAAAATAAAACCCACGAATGCACGCCGAGCAAATAAATTAGCTTCTGCTGAGTGGTCGCGAATGGTGGGTCTTCGTTTTAGCATGGCAAGAAACTACTCGCGATGATAAGGATGGTTGTTATTTAAGCTCCAGCCTCTGTAGAGGCTTTCAGCAACAATAATGCGTACTAAAGGGTGTGGGAGCGTTAAATTTGATAACGACCATTTTTGCTCAGAGGCAGCAATACACTCTGGGGCTAAGCCTTCAGGTCCGCCAATTAATAAACTGACATCGCGACCATCTAGTTGCCACTTTTCCATGTTTTTCGCTAGCTGATGAGTATCCAGTGCTTTACCGGTTACTTCTAGTGTGACAATACGATTGCCTTTAGGTATGGCGGCTAAGGTTTTTTCACCTTCAATGTGCAAAATACGCTTTATATCGGCATTTTTTCCACGTTTACCAGCAGGGATCTCAATGAGTTCCAATGCCATATCTTTGGGAAAGCGGCGTTGATACTCTGCAAAACCTGTCTCTACCCATGCTGGCATTTTTGTACCAACAGCAATCATTTGTATTTTCACGACGTTACTTCCAAGCGTTGTCTAAAATAGGGAGCAATTAGCCCCAAAGCTTTTCTAGATCGTAATAGCTACGTGCTTGATCTTGCATAACGTGAACAATCACATCACCTAAATCAACGAGTGCCCATTCACCATCGCTTTGGCCTTCATACCCTAATGGCTCTTCACCAGCGTGGCGAGCTTCTTTTGCTAAGTTATCAGCAATTGACAATACATGACGTCTTGATGTGCCTGAACATACAATCATGTAATCGGTTACGTCTGAGCTGCCAGTTACGTCAAGTTGAATCACATCACGTGCTTTCATATCGTCAATTTTGTCTAGTGCAAAAGCGAGTAGTTGTTTCGAATCCAAGGTTTTGTCTCAATTTAAAATTTAATAGCGGTTATTTTAACACGCTGAGGGGTTTATACCAATCACTCTTGATAAAGCTGGTGCTGCTTAATATAGTGACTCACGGTGTCGGGTAATAGTTCACTCTTTTTAATGCTTTTTTTAAGCGCTTGACGGATAGTGCTGGATGCGGCATCTAGCTGTTCTCCTTCTAAAAAGTAAAGGTGTCCGGCATTTTTTTCGTTCAGTAGGGAAATATCTTTGGTCACAGCCTGCTGTTTGTAGCCTTTAAGTTCACCCTGTGTATCACAAATTTGGCCAGGGCGTTGATACACCACTATATGGCAAAGACGAGTTATTGTTTGCCACTGATACCATTTATCAAGGTTGTTGAATGAGTCCATACCAATCAAAAATAAAATAGGGGTATCGGGATTTTCAGCTCTTAACTCTTGCAAGCTTAATAAAGAATAAGAAGGCCCGCTGCGTTGTAGCTCCCGTAAATCAAGCTTAAACTCTGGGTAAGCTGTAATTGCCGCTTTAAGCATTGCTATACGATGCTCGGTGCTGATCCCCGGTGCCGCTTTGTGTGTGGGTATTGCACAGGGCATAAAATAAAGTGAGTGTAATTCAAAAGTAGCCACACATTGCTGCGCCATATTAAGGTGCCCCAAATGAACGGGGTCAAAAGTGCCACCAAAAATTGCAATCATGATATTTTCCCTTTACTGACGGTTAGTATGACACGGCAGTGGAATATCGAGCGGTTGGCAAAACTTAATACAAATATGTGCCAATGCTTGATAGGGGGCAATTAATGCGCCTTGTTTGTAGCTTGCATCAAATAATGCCAGTTCACTGCTAATGCTTTCAAGGGTGTCAATGTTAAGTCTGTTTATCGCTGTTTGTACCGGCGCTTGGTGATTTTTCCATATCGCTTTTTGTTTAAACAGGGTGGCTAACGACTCACCTTGCAGTAACCCTTGCTGTACACTGAGTAAGGTATTTAGATCTTTATTGATGGCCCACAAAATACTCATTACTTCAGTATTATCACTGGCAAGCTTATTTAATACTTTTATTGCTTGTGTAGTATGGCCGTTTAACAGGGCATCACTTAAATCAAAAATATCGAATTTAGATTGGTTTAGCAGCCCTTGCATCACCAATTGTTGGGTAATGAGAGCGTTACCATGTATTAGCGACAGTTTTTCCAATTCTTGAAAACAAGCTAGTAAATTGCCTTCAGTGGCATTAATTAAACTAAGCTTAGCCTCGTTTTGTAAATTGAGTGACAAGCGTTGGCATTGTTCATCTAGCCAACGTTTTAAGTGATTACCACTAAGCGGATAGCAGGGTACAAATAGCCCTTGCTTATCGAGTGCTTTAAACCATGCTCCGCGTTGCACATCTTGGCTGGCCTTGGCGCCTTTAACAATTAAAATGGTGTCAGGGTTTTCAAGCTCAACGACCTTTTTAAAGGTGTTTGCGCCGGGGGTACCGGGTTTTTGCTGGTTTAAATCAAGCTCAATAATCGTACGCGCACTAAATAACGACATACTTTGGTATTGCGCTATGATTTCTTGCCAATCAAAGCCTTGGGCTAAAGTGAATTTAATTACTTCATCAAAACCTTGCGCTTTTGCGCTATCGCGTATGAGCTGTACACATTGCGCTTCTTGAAAAGGCTCTTCACCAAAAACCAAATAAAAAGGTTTTAACCCCTTTTTTAATTCGCTAGGCAGCTGATTTGCATAACAACGCATTATAGTTGCGACAACTCTCTAACAATTCGACGACTTGCTTGTTGACGAATTTCGCTGATCAGCAGTTCAAGCTCTTTTGCTTTGGCTAGTGCGTTGTCAGGGTCATCTTGGTAATTACGGTAAAGCTCAAAACGTTTTTCAATGGCTGCTTGTTTTGGGCGTTTTACAACATAACTTACACTGTATGCCAATTCATATTCAGCCACTTGTCCGTTTTGAAATAACGATAAGGTTTGACGCTCTAGCTGCTCTTTAAATAAGTAAAGTTGCGCTGATTGTTTACTCGCAGGGACTAAAGTAACATCGCTCATAGTCAACTCTGTTTGCAAATAGCTAAACAACGCTGATTTTTGATCATCACCCACCAAGGTTAGCTGTTTTAAATCATCGGGTAGGCTTGATGCTTTTTTAAGGTGAAAGCCACAGCTCGATAACAAAAAACAGACTAGCACTAAGGCTAGTCCGTTTTTAATGGCATTTAAAGCAGCCATATTAGTTAGCTACCACGTTAAGTAATTTACCGGGTACATAAATAACTTTGCGGATTGTTGCACCATCAGTAAATTTAGTGACGTTAGATTCTGCAAACGCAAGTGCTTCTACTTGCTCTTGCGTTGCATCAGCTGCAACCGTTAGTTTTGCACGTAATTTACCGTTTACTTGTACGATGATTAATTTTTCATCTTCAACTAGGGCAGATTCGTCAACTTTTGGCCATGCTGCATCTAAAATATCACCTTCTTTACCTAGATCTTGCCATAACTGATGCGATAAATGCGGTGTTATTGGTGCTAGCATAATAAGCAATGCTTCTAATGCCTCGTTAGCAATGGCGACATCTTGAGTATCGTTTAATGGCGCTTTTAATAACTTATTAGATAGCTCCATAATTGCGGCAATTGCCGTATTGAATGTTTGACGACGTTCAACATCATCGCTCACTTTTGCAATCGCTTTATGTAGCTCACGGCGAAGTACTTTTTGCGGATTTGTAAGCGCCGATTTATCAAGTGCTTGGAAGCCAACCGTTTTAACATCTACCGCGTATTTCCATACACGTTTTAAGAAACGGTGCGCGCCTTCAACCCCTGAATCTGACCATTCAAGCGTTTGCTCTGGTGGTGCAGTAAACATCATAAACAAACGCACGGTATCTGCGCCGTATTGGGCAATGACTTCTTGCGGGTCTATGCCGTTGTTTTTCGACTTAGACATTTTGCTCATGCCAGATGAGAACACAGGATCACCGTCTTTTTTATGCCATGCCTTGGTTACGCGGCCTTTTTCGTCGGTTTCGGTATTAACATCGCTTGGCGAAATCCATATATCGCCGCCTTTTTCATCTTTACGATAAAACGTTTCAGCTAATACCATACCTTGACAAAGTAAGCGGTCGAATGGCTCGTCTGAATTAACTAAACCAAAGTCACGTAATAATTTGTGGAAAAAGCGCGAATACAATAAATGTAAAATTGCGTGCTCAATACCACCAATGTATTGGTTTACTGGTAACCAATAGTTAGCTGCCGCTGGATCTAACATACCCTCGTCATGGCGCGGGCTACAGTAGCGAGCGTAATACCATGATGACTCCATAAAGGTGTCAAAAGTATCAGTTTCATGAGTGGCAGGTACACCATTTACAGTTGTTTTAGCCCATTCTGGGTCAGCTTTAATTGGTGAGGTAACGCCATTCATTACCACATCTTCTGGTAAACGCACTGGTAGCATATCTTCAGTGGCAGCAAGCTCATTACCATTCTCATCACTCAGCATTGGAATTGGCGAACCCCAGTAACGCTGACGGCTTACACCCCAATCGCGTAGACGGAAGTTTACTTTACGCTCTCCCACACCTAATGCTTCTAGCTTGTCGGCAACAGCGTTAAAGGCGTTTTCAAAATCAAGGCCATCAAATTCACCTGAGTTTACTAATACCCCTTTTTCGGTGAATGCTTCTTGAGCTAGGTTTACTTCAAGCTCAGAGCCTTCAGCAGGGGCAATAACTTGTTTAATATCTAGGCCGTAAGCTGTTGCAAATTCAAAGTCACGTTGGTCATGAGCAGGTACTGCCATTACCGCACCTGAGCCGTAATGCATTAATACAAAGTTAGCAACCCAAATTGGTAGTTGCTCGCCCGTTAATGGATGAGTAGCGTAAAAGCCCGTTGCAATGCCTTTTTTCTCCATGGTTGCCATGTCTGCTTCGGCAACTTTAGTGTTTTTGCATTCTTCAACAAACATTGCTATCGCGTCGCTATTTTTCGCCGCTTCTTGTGCAATAGGGTGGCCACCGGCAACGGCTAGGTATGTTACGCCCATAAATGTATCTGGGCGCGTAGTATATACGCTAAATTTTTCGTTGTTATCGGTACGTGTAAATTCTATGTCTAAGCCTTCAGAGCGACCAATCCAGTTGCGCTGCATGGTTTTAACTTGTTCAGGCCAGTCTTCTAATTTGTCTAAATCGTCTAATAGCTCTTGTGCGTAGTCGGTAATTTTAATAAACCACTGTGGAATTTCTTTTTGTTCCACTACCGCACCTGAGCGCCAACCGCGGCCGTCAATTACTTGCTCGTTAGCTAGTACAGTTTGATCGACCGGATCCCAGTTAACCGTTGACATTTTTTTGTACACTAGGCCTTTTTCGTAAAGCTTAGTAAAAAACCATTGTTCCCATTTGTAATATTCTGGGTGGCAAGTCGCAATCTCGCGATCCCAATCGTAACCAAAACCTAATTGCTTAAGTTGGTTACGCATGTAGTCAATATTTTCGTAAGTCCACTTTGCAGGGGCTGTTTTATTTTTAATAGCCGCGTTTTCTGCTGGTAAACCAAACGCATCCCAACCCATAGGCTGCATTACGTTTTTTCCTTGCAAGCGCTGGAAGCGAGAAACCACGTCACCAATGGTGTAGTTACGCACATGACCCATATGCAGTCGACCACTTGGATAAGGAAACATTGAGAGGCAATAGTATTTTTCTTTGCTCTCATCTTCTGTGGCTTTAAATACTTGGTTTTCTTCCCAGTAGCGTTGGACTTTTGACTCTATGTCTTGTGGGTTATATTGCTCTTGCATTTACGTTTCCAAACTTCTTGCATACTAATAAAAAATTGTCGATAGGATACCCCAAATAAAGCGCTATTCACAGCGTCAAAGCGGCGCTTTTTGTAAATTTGCGAGTAAATTAGTTTTCAGTACAGGTTAACCTATACTTATCTATGATATAGAGTAAATCAGCAGACGTTTTGAAGGAGTATAAAATGGCAGATTACAGAACATGGCTTAGTGATTTAACCGATTGGTTAAAAGATGTCAAAGAGCATGAAGTGAAAGCCGCAGTAAAGCGATTTATTGAATCTGAGCAGGCACTTAAAGATTTAGGTGAAGAAAAATATCAGCTTTATCGTAATTACTTAATGCGTGACATTTCTCATCTACAAGAAAATAACAACTACTATAATTCGCTTGCATGGCAGGAGCTTAAAGAGTCATTGTGGTTTGAGCTTTCTCATATTGAAGATAAAACACAGCTAGAATGGCAGTCGTTAAGTGAAGATTTTAAGCATAATGGTGTTTATCACGCAGGCGAATGGATAGCCATGGGCACATTAGTATGTAAGAATTGCAACCATAGCTACGATGTTTATCATGCGACGCAAATTATTCCGTGTACACAGTGTGATGGCATCTACTTTAGCCGCCAGGCTTTACAACCTTAAATATGAATATTGAGTGGCTTATATAGCCACTAAATATGTCCAAAACCTAGCGAATATGCTGGTAAAAAAAGAAGTTAGAATGACGAAAAAATTGCTGCCACTACCCGTATCAAATCTTGCACCGAGTATTTCATCGAGCCATGTAAACACCTGCATGAGCAACCCATACCCAGAGCAACTTACCTTTATAGGCCAACAACGTGCGCAAAGTGCCTTGGACTTCTCTTTAGGAATGGACCTACCCGGTTATAATGTTTATGTAATGGGAGAGGCGGCACACGGGCGTTTTACTTTAGTAAAAGACAAATTAAAACAACACGCTAAAGAGCGCACAACACCGCATGAATGGTTATATGTTAATAACTACGACGATCACCGTGAGCCTATTGCGTTATTTATGCATGCAGGGCAAAGCAAACAATTAGCCGATGATATTGACTCATTTATTGATGAAGTGCTCGACACTTTTCCTGCTGCATTTGATAACCCTGCTTATCAGCGTAAGAAAAAATCGATAGACCGTGAATTTAACGATGCTTACGACGGCGCAATTACCGCGGTAGAAATAGCTGCGCTTGAGCAAAGCGTGGCATTAATTGAAGAAAAAGGCGTGGTCGGGTTTGCACCGTTAATTGATGGTAAGCAACTTACCGATAATGAATTTTCTGATTTGGAAGATGATTTACGCGAAATGTTTTTTGAGCGCATAGAAAAATTAGAAGATGCCCTCATTGAAGCGCTTATTGAGTTACCGCGCTGGAAACGTGAATCCAAAGAAAAGCTCCGTAATCTTAAAAAGTCTACTGCTGAGCAAGCCACTAAACCGTTATTAAAAGATTTAGAACATAAATACGCCAGCCATATTGGTGTGCTGCGTTATTTAAAAGATATACGTGTAGAAATTATTGATGCCGTGCTCGAATGGCTTGATGATGAAGGCGAAAGCGAAGAAAACAAAGAAGACTTTGACCGTAAAGGCATGCTTACCGACTTTTTTGCGCCAAATATTTTAGTTGAATACAAAGAAGGCGATGCGGCACCGGTTGTTTACGAGCCAAACCCAACCTTTGGTAATATTTTTGGCAAAATTGAATATGCCACATCGCAAGGGTCGTTAATTACTAGTTATCGCTCAATTCAGCCTGGTGCGCTGCACCGCGCCAATGGCGGCTATTTAATTATGGACGCTGAAAAAGTAATGGCTCAACCCCAAGTGTGGGATGGGTTAAAACTATCGCTAAAAACCCATCAAATTAAAAATGATTTACCTTACCAAGACAGTGTTGTTGGCAGCAGCTTTACGCTTCGCCCGCAGTTAATACCACTTGATGTAAAAATTATTTTGCTAGGTTCACGTGAACTTTATTACACCATTGGTGAATACGATGAAGAGTTTGCCGAGTTATTTAGAGTACTTGCCGATTTTGATTATTACTTACCAAGTAGCGATAAGCTGCAGTATCAGTTTATTACTAAAGTAAGCGATTACTGTGAGCAGACATTAAAGTGCACGTTAAACGAATCAGCAATGGTGCGATTACTTAAATTTAGTTATCGCCAAGCTGAGCACCATAATAAACTTTCTGCCCGTTTTGCTGATGTGCTAGAGCTTGTGGCTGAGGCCAGTTTTTACGCTAAGCAAGATAAGTTGACGGTGATTGATGCTCGCCATATTGACGAAGCCATAGAAGGCAAGCAGTACCGTACGGGGCAAATTAGCGAAAACATGCTCAGCGATATAAAAGAAGGGCACACTTTAATAGCAACCGACGGGCAAGCTGTAGGTAAAGTTAATGGTTTAACGGTACTGCACATTGGTGATACCTCATTTGGCACACCTGCACGCATTACTGCTACCGTTTATGCTGGCGCTGACGGCGTTATTGATGTGGAACGCGAAGCCGAGCTGGGTAAAGCAATTCACTCAAAGGGGGTAATGCTGCTTACCGGTTATTTAGGTAACAAATACGCGCAGCACTTTAGCTTAACACTCAGTGCGAATATTGCTATTGAACAAAGTTATGGCTACATAGATGGTGATAGCGCCTCATTAGCCGAACTTTGTGCGCTAATTTCAGCAATCACCAGCCTACCCATTAGTCAGTCTATTGCACTAACTGGTTCAATCAACCAGCATGGTGATGTGCAGGCAATTGGTGGTGTAAACGAGAAAATAGAAGGCTTCTTTAAGCTATGTAAAATGCGCGGCTTAACGGGCGAGCAAGGCGTTATTATTCCAAAATCAAACCAAGTTAATTTAGTGCTTGATGACGAGATACTCAATGCCGTTGAGTTAGGTAAATTTAATATTTTCGCTGTGGAAACCGTTGACCAAGCGCTAAACTTATTAATGGATATTGAAGCGGGTGATATGGTTGATGAACACTACCCAGAAGACTCGGTCAATGGCATTGCATTAGCGCGTTTAAAAGACATTGCTGATATTGTTAATGGCGATAACAGCGACGAAAAAGACCACGACTCAGAAGATGAAAAAGGGGAGTTATGATCAATATAATTTTACTGATTGTTATTGCGATTTTTTGTGTTTTAATTTTTAAAAACAGTAAAAAAGCCAAGCAGCAAGCAATCGCAAACGCGCAAATTGAAAGTGATTATTTAATTGCTAATGCAAAGGTAGAAGGCATTCAAGAAACCGCGTCTGGCTTGCAATATAAAATAATCCATAAAGGACAGAGCGAAAATACACCTAGCCCAACGAGTATGGTGAAAGTGCATTATCATGGCACTTTAATCGACGGCACTGTATTTGACAGCTCAGTAGAGCGTAAAACTCCGATTAGCTTTGGCTTACATCAAGTTATTAAAGGTTGGACCGAAGGCCTACAACTGATGAGTCCGGGCGATAAATTTCAGTTTTATATACCGCATCAGCTCGCCTATGGTGAAAAGCGAGTAGGCAGCATCCCGCCTGCGTCATTGCTTATTTTTGAGGTGGAATTACTGGCTATTGAGTCGTAATTTTAAGGTAAAAAATATTTTAAGCCCTACTTTAATCAAGTAGGGCTTTTTTATTTGCTCTTATTAGCCAATCCTACTCAAGAATTTAAATCGTCAGTCGATACCTAAAATAGTGACAAATTCATTTTAGGGATAAAATAATGAAGATTTCAACCGCCTCAATTCAATATCAAGCATCTAATTATAACAATCAGCCTTTAATAGAATCAGAACAGCAACACATTGATGATAAGTCAGAGGAAGAGCCTGACTATGTTTTATCAGAGTTTTTAGATGCTAAGGTTCAAAAATACAGCGAAGATAACGCAACATTTGCTGAGCAATATCAAAATTTAGAAAAGGCATATAAATATTTCACCCAGCAAGTGGTTGCATTGCAAGAACAAGTAAATAAGCTTAAGCAGAGTACGGTACAACGGAGTTTAACCATTGATAATAGCCAATATGGGCCAGCTGAAGAGGTCTATCAGTTGACTATGGATGCTGAGCATATGGGAGCTAAAAAGTATAAAACCGAGCAACAACAAGAAGAGATAAATAGATTGGAGCTGCAACTTAGTGAGGTACAGTCACAGCAGGCAGCAATAAAACAACAAATTATTGAGCTAGTAATCAACGAAATGAAAAGGCGAGGCGACGACTTTACTATTTAACCAAAGTCTAACTGTATTAGTTCAGGTTATTTAACCTTGTAATGTACGCAGAAAAGTTAGTTTTTAAACTCAATTTTTCCAACCTCAAGCCTAAATTCTCCCGCTTGTTTACCTGCAATCATAAACCCAAGCTGCTTTATATCTTTAAAGTTAATTGTAGGTTGTTGTTCAAGTAAGCGGCCGCGATAAGTAAGCTGAAAATCCTCAGGTAAAAACTCAATATTAAGCCACTCGCTCTTTGTGGTACTAAACGAGCGGGTATAAGCCGCCCCATCCATGTACTCATTGGTTCTTAAACGTAATTGATAGGTTTGACCATCGCCCTTAACACGTAGCATAATTTTAGTGATGTCTTGGCTTTGTAAATCCAATAGCGTTCGAATAGAAGCAAACCCTCCATTGTTTGCAAGCGATACATTGCCTGTAAACACTAAATTGTCGTTTTCATACAAAACCTGACTATTAGAAATGCCACCCATCACCGAATCATTAACCACATACCAGCGAGCATTGGCGTTTGCCTCGGTTGTGGCAAACAGTAAGTGAAAAACGAAAAGTGATGAGAGTTGTTTGGTGGTCATGAGCTCTTCCTCGTAGCTTTTATATTTAATACGATACGATAGATTAATTGTTCACTCTTTTAAGAATTAATCTATTACTAGCGGCTATTTTAAATGTGAACTCTCGTTATCCATTTTATTCGCTTGAGCAAAAATTAAAAAGCGCGTAATTTAACCGCGTTACCTATTTTAATAACAAGTATAATAATGAAAGCACAAGAATTAGAACAATTAGCGTTATCTAAAGCCGAAACTCGAGAAGTGATCACGCCATATGCCTTTGAGGTTGATAATGCTTTACTTGGCTTGCCTTTGGCTTCGCCGACTCGGCGCGCATTAGCTATGATTATTGATGTTGCATTAATATTCATAGCTGCAAAGCTCAGTGCGACTATTATTGCATTCGTTGCTGCGATGGCTTTTTACAAAGGAACGGCGCAGCAATACCTTCCTAAAATGTCGAGTGTGTGGCGAAGAATATTAAAAATAGTAGCAGCAAGTATTTTATTTGTAAGCGCTCTTGCTGTGCTTTCAATTGGCATAGATTACTTAGAAGGCGATGACCCTGTTCAAGGCTTAACTGTTAAAGGCTTAAAAATACAGGATGACATTCAGCTTACCTCCACAGAAAAAAAGCAGGTAAATGCCTACTTAGTGCAAACAGCCGACGAAAGCTGTGAGCAACTTTGCCAACAAAATGCGCTTGATAATTTGATAGGGCAAGTACCCAAATTAGCCGAAATGGACGACTTACAAAACCCACAACTTGCAAAAGCATTTTTACAATTATTAGTGTTTGGTGAAAATAATGAATTAAAGCTTGCGCAGTTAATAGAAGATAAACCCGCACAAACAACCACGCACAGTATTTTGCAGTGGGGTAAAGGTATTATTCAAGATTTAGGTTTGGGTTTTGGCTGGGCGGCTGTGTACTTCACACTGTTTTCTTTATTATGGCGTGGTCAAACCCCTGGTAAAAAGCTCTGTAACACCCGAGTGGTTGCATTAAGTGGTGAACCGCTGGGTTTACTTGATTGTTTTGGCCGCTACGGTGGTTACGGCGCAGGTTTTGCCACCGGCTTGTTAGGCTTTTTACAAGTGTACTGGGACCCAAACAGGCAAGCCATTCAAGATAAAATATCAGCAACGGTGGTAATACAAGGCGATTTAAATCAGATAGTGAATACGCATACAGTTAAAGAGGCAGTGAAGGATTAAGTTTAATTGAGAAGAACAGTTCTAAGAAGGTAGATGTATGATTTATAAAGGTGATTTACTTATATTTTTCTTAACTTTATTTAGACAAGCAAAAAGTTGTATTGTTAAATAATGTATGTGAATCTGTACTAATATTAGTCAATATTTTCAAGTGAGTATCGAAGGAAATGAGTTCATATAAATTTAGGAAAAATGCTGAAATAGGTAAGCTAGAGGCTGAAACCGATTCTTTTTTAGAGTCTTGTTTTTATGAGTCAGATGTATTTAAAGGTATTCTTGATTTTGATAGTAGTGAGAATAACCCTGATTTTACTCGAAGAATTATTGTTGGAAGAACTGGTAGTGGGAAAACTGCTTTATTAAAACAGATTATTAATAGCGAGAATGTCAAAGTTCACGATACGATTGAAGCTGAAAATACAGTTTTTGAACACATAAAAAATAATATATTCATATCTGATCTAATTGATAAGGAAATTGATCTAAGGGTTTTTTATAAATCATTATGGCTACATGTTCTTTTAGTAAAGGTTATTAACCTCCTTCACCGTTCCTCGTATGATAGCTTTTTTGAGTCGATTAAAAGACTAATCAGCTCTAGTAAAAAAAGGTATAACCCAGAGGTTGCGAATGAGTATGTTGAAGCTTATAAAGATAATTTTTTTAATGATAATGTGATCACTGAAATAACGAATAAAATGCAAGAATCTTTATCCGGTGGAGCAAATGGCGGGATTTTTAAATTTGAAGGTAAGCAGCTCGAAGAAAACTTACAAAAAATACAGTCAGTGACATCAAGTTATGTTAGTAAGGAGCTTCTTAGAAAACAAAAAGAGCTTATCAAAGTAATTCAGGAAGAGTTTTCTAATGAAAAACAAATAAGAATAATCATTAGTATAGATGACCTTGATAAATCATGGTTGAGTTCGAGTGCCATACGATATGATTTTATAAATGCTTTATTAGAAGCGTTCAAAGAACTATTAGATATAAAATCGGTGAAAATCTTAATTTCCATTCGAACAGACATTATTATGGGAATATATAAAAATAGCCTGAGGCAAGATGAAAAAGATCAGTCTTTGATTTACGCGATATCTTGGAACCGGGAAGAGATTAGAGGAATCTTAGACTCACGTATAAACCACCTTGTTAGAAATCAGTATCAAGGAACTAAGGTCGTTACCTTAGCAGATGTATTTAATTTCAAAGTAAATGATCTAGATGCAGATTTATATATTTTAGAGAGAACAATGCTTCGCCCTCGGGATGCGATTAGCTTCGTTAATTTATGTCTAGGTGCTTGCGATGGTAAGGTTGAATTAAATGAAGATATTATCCTTGAAGCTGAAGAGAAATTTTATTCTGGACGAAAGAAAGCGTTAGTTAAAGAATGGGCAAGTATTTATTTTCATATTGAAAGTTATTTAGATAGCTTATCTTTTATACCAACTAATGAATTTAAAGTTTCTGATATATCTCAAGCTATTATTGATCAAGTGTCAAATTATCTACTTGATATACCGGTAGCAAAAGATGATGAAGAGCACGATCGGCGCGCAATGGATGTAAATGAGCTAATAAAGGTTTGGTTTGCAGTAGGTGTTATAGGTATTAAAAAATCTAGTACTTTATTTATTTATTCATCTTTTGAAAAGCCAGAACTAGATATCACTGATTTAAATAAGAGGTTTGTGATACATCCTCTATTTTTCAGGAATACTTAATAGCTGTTTTTTATTAATTATAGGGTAGGTTAAAGATATATTAGTATCGCTTTAACCTACCAGCAAACCCAGCAACTCCCAATAACAACACAAATCCCCATACAAACATGTTTCCGTATTGGCTGTATACGCTGTCGCCTTGTATGAGCTTTATGTTGGCTTTAAGTGTTGTTGCTTCAAACTGTGGCATAGTTTGGCGTGTTTGGCTTATGGGGTCATATACACCGCTTATACCGTTGTTGGTAACACGTACTAGTGGACGTTGTAGTTCTAGGGCGCGCATACGGGCAATTTGCATATGCTGGTGGGGGCCGATTGAATCACCAAACCAAGCATCATTACTCACCGTAAATAATATGTCTGAGTCGCTTTTGTAGTTACCACGCACTAAATCGGCAAATACTATTTCGTAGCAAATAGCAGGCAATAGGTTAAAGCCATTCGCACGTAAATTATCTTGTACTTTATCTCCGCGAGAGAACGATGACATAGGTAAATCAAATAACGGAGCTATAGGGCGCAGTATGTCTTCAAAGGGAACAAATTCACCAATAGGCAATAACTGATGCTTTTGATAGCGGTTACTACCTAAGTAACGGTAGTGGCCGTGTTCATCATTTTGCTCTTTGTTACCGACCACAATCAGCGTATTAAAAATGGTTCTTGTATCGCGTTGATAATCGACAATACCCGTTACTAGCGCGGTTTTATTAAATGAGGCGGCACTGTCTAAGCCTGCTAAATATGAATCAGCGAGGGCTTCTATTTCAGGGACTGCGGCTTCAGGCCACACAATTAAATCAGCATCCCAGTGACGGCGCGTCATATCCTGATACTTACTCATAGTGGTCCAAAACTCACTGGGGTCAAAGCGCAAGTGTTGTTTTATATTACCTTGTACAAGCAGCACAGAAAGGTCTTTATTGGAGTAATGGGGTGCCTTTGTAAAATGTGCACCTGCAAAAGCTAAAACAACCACAGCAGCGGTAATAGCAGGCACTTTATATTGTTTTTGGGTTAAGCAGTACAATGCAAAACCAATGGCAATACATAATAGCGTGAGTCCAAATTCACCAATAAAAGGAGCAAGGGCATTTAGTGGGCTATCTGTTTGTGTATAACCAAAGCTTAACCAAGGAAAACCGGTTAATAGGTTGGCTCGAAAATACTCACTAATCGCAAAACAAGGGAGTAGTAGCGCTGCACAACTTATGGAGCTGTTTGAAAAACGAGTGGTTGCCCACAGCGCCAACGCAGGAAATAATGCAAGGTAGCTGCACAGTAATACCATTAACGAAATGGAAGCGATAAGTGGCATACCACCAAAGGTGGCAATAGATACATGCACCCAACTAATGCCTGCACCAAACCAGCCTAGACCAAATATAAAGCCATATTTAGCCGCCGTTTTAGCGTGGTTTTTTCCGGTAAGGTTTGCAGGGATACAATAAAATAATGCGGCCAAGCTAAAAAATACAATTGGCCAAATACCAAAAGGCGCGTAGCTAAAAGTCAAAACAAGGCCCGCAACCAGTGCGAGCCATGCTTTTTTATCTTTTGCCAGTAGGGTGAGGCTAGTTAGCAGTTTCTTCACTGTCGTTATCATCAGCCTTAGGAATGGTGACTTGCAGTTGTAATATACGACGGTTATCAGAATTAGTTACTTTAAACTGAAATCCGTCTATATCAATGGTTTCGCCACGACTCGGCATATGGCCAAAGGCATGTAATACGGTACCACCAATAGTATCGGCGTCTTGCGAACTATAGCCTGATTTAAAATGCTCGTTAAAGTCATCTACAGGCGTTAGTGCCTGCACAACGTAAACATGTTTAGCTAGTTGACGAATATCTTGTTGTTCTTCTTCTTCATCGTGCTCATCTTCGATTTCGCCAACAATGATCTCAAGAATATCTTCAATGGTGACCAAACCCGATACACCGCCGTACTCATCAATTACAATCGCCATATGGTAGCGTTGCTGACGAAATTCATTAAGCAGGGTATCAACCCGTTTACTTTCAGGCACTACCATAGCAGGGCGTAAATAATCACGTAGCGATGGTAAATGCTCATCTTTATTTAAAATGAGGGGTAATAAGTCTTTTGCGAGTAAAATCCCTTCTACATGGTCTTTATCTTCACACACCACCGGAAAGCGAGAGTGGGTAGAGTCAACCATCATAGGTATATGCTCTTCAAGCGGGCTATCAATTTCCAAAGTGACCATTTGTGAGCGCGGGATCATAATATCTCGCACTTTAAGCTCAGACACACCAAGCACACCTTCAATCATTTCTTTGGTTTCAGGATCGATTACATCCCGCTCTTGGGCATCGGCAATTACCTCAACCAGCTCTTCTCTATTCTGGGGTTCCCCTTGCAACATGTGGGTTATACGGCCCAGCCAAGTCCTGCCAGAAGAACCCTGGCTAGATTGCGAGTTATCGTCGCTCATTACGTCTAATTGCTCCGTTTATTTAAATATCGTCCCGGTATGGGTCTGCTATGTCTAGTTCAGCAAGTAATTGCTTTTCTATACTTTCCATCTCTAACGCATCTTCACTCTTTATATGGTCAAATCCAAGTAAATGCAAGCATCCATGAATAACCATATGGGCAAAGTGGTCATGAAATGACTTTTCTTGCTCTTGCGCCTCAGCCAAAACGATGGCTGGACAAATAATTAAGTCACCCACAAGTGGGATATCAATGCCCGGTGGCGCTTCAAATTCAAACGATAATACGTTGGTAGGCTTATTTTTACCACGGTAGTCATTATTGAGCTGTTGCGACTGTGCTTCATCGCTAATGACAATGGTCAGCTCAGACTCATCGCGGTATTGGCTAAGTACTTTATCGGCCCACATTGCAAACTGCTCAAGGCTGGGTAAGTTGTCAAACTCACACGCTATTTGTAAATCAAGTTCTGTTTTCACGATATTACTCTTTAGTCGCAGGTTGCTCATGAGCGGCAAGCGCTTCTTTAGCTTGTTGTTTCTCTAATCGCTTAAGGCGCTCACGTTCATCGTTGCGCTCATAGGCTTCAACAATACGTGCTACCACAGGGTGGCGTACTACATCGTGCGATTTGAAAAAGTTAAAGCTAATTTCATCAACGCCATCTAACACTTCAATAGCATGACGAAGGCCAGAGCGCGCGCCACGAGGTAAATCAACTTGGGTTATGTCGCCGGTGATCACCGCTTTAGAATTAAAGCCAATACGGGTTAAGAACATTTTCATTTGCTCTGTGGTGGTATTTTGGCTTTCATCTAAAATAATAAACGCATCATTAAGTGTGCGTCCGCGCATATAAGCCAGTGGCGCAATTTCGATGATGTTTTTTTCAATCAGCTTTTCAACACGCTCAAAGCCAAGCATTTCAAATAAGGCATCGTAAAGTGGGCGTAAGTAAGGGTCTATTTTTTGGCTTAAATCACCAGGTAAAAAGCCGAGTTTTTCACCCGCTTCAACCGCAGGGCGAGTGAGCAATATACGACGTATTTCTTGGCGCTCTAGTGCATCAACTGCCGCCGCAACGGCAAGATAGGTTTTACCTGTACCCGCAGGGCCAATACCAAAGGTAATGTCGTGGTGCAAAATATTAGCAACATACAAGCCTTGGTTATCGTTACGCGGTTTAATAACGCCACGACGGGTTTTAATCATCATTTCTTTACCGTAGGCGCTACTTGAGGTGTCTTGCTCAAGCGCTTTAGACTCAGTGATGGCTAAATGGACGTTGTCAGGCTCAATTTCGCCAATTTCCCCACGGACAGGCTGAGTATCAATATAAAGGTTTTTTAAGATCTCTACCGCGCCGGCGCTACTGTGTAGTTTACCGGTTACTTTAAAAAAGTTATCACGATGAATAATTTCAACACCTAGACGGCGTTCAATTTGTTTGATGTTTTCGTCAAACGGGCCACATAATGAAGAAAGGCGTTTGTTGTCGGCAGGTTCTAAATAAATCTCTAATGTTTTTAACTGATTACTCAAAATTACTTCCTATTACAGTGCGCCAGCGTTAACTGGCACAATGAATTTTTGCAACTAAGGTACGAAAGTAGCAACGCCAATTTCGTTAGCTGTCTCGGCTTTTTGCTCACTCGCTGCTTTGGTTAAAATAGCAGAAGGGGCAATTTCGCGGCGTAAGTTCATTTCTGATTCTGTACGAATTAAATCGCCACGTAAAGAGTTTGGTAGTGCCTCGGTAATACGTACATCAACAAACTGACCGATCACTGTGTGTGGGCCAACAAAGTTAACTACACGGTTGTTTTCAGTTCGGCCACGTAATTCCATTGGGTTCTTCTTAGAAGGACCTTCAACTAAAATACGTTGTTCGGTATCAAACATTTGGCGGCTAATTTGCTGTGCCATTTGTGTAATACGGTTTTGTAATAAGTACAGGCGCTCTTTTTTCTCTTGCTCGGTTACGTCATCTGGTAAATCTGCCGCTGGCGTACCAGGGCGCGCACTGTAAATAAAGCTAAAGCTCATATCAAAACCAATATCGTTGATAAGGTTCATGGTGGCTTCAAAATCGGCCTTGCTTTCACCTGGGAAACCTATAATGAAATCTGACGACATACTTAAGTTAGGGCGAATTTTACGTAGCTTACGAATTGTTGATTTGTACTCAAGAGCAGTATGGCCGCGTTTCATTAAGTTTAAAACACGGTCTGAACCACTTTGGACTGGAAGGTGTAAGTGATCAACCAGCTCAGGCACATCAGCGTACGCATCAATTATGTCAGGCGTAAACTCAACGGGGTGTGAGGTGGTGTAACGAATACGGTCAATCCCGTCAATTGCAGCCACTAAACGAATTAGATCTGAGAAATAGCAAATTTCACCATCGTGTGTATCACCACGGTACGCATTTACGTTTTGACCTAGTAAGTTAACTTCACGTACCCCTTGCTCGGCTAACTGTGCAACTTCTAATAATACATCATCAACAGGGCGGCTTACTTCTTCACCACGGGTGTAAGGCACAACACAGAAAGTACAATATTTAGAACACCCTTCCATAATTGATACAAACGCAGAAGGGCCTTCCGCTTTAGGCTCAGGTAAGCGGTCAAATTTTTCAATCTCAGGGAATGAAATATCAACTACAGATGAACCTTTATCGCCTTGTACTTGTTTAATCATCTCAGGTAAACGGTGCAAAGTTTGTGGGCCAAAAATAACATCGACAAACGGCGCGCGTTGACGAATTGAATCGCCTTCTTGCGATGCTACACAGCCGCCAACACCAATAATCAGGTCTGGTTTGTCATCTTTTAATAACTTCCAACGACCTAATTGGTGGAATACTTTTTCTTGCGCTTTTTCACGAATTGAACAGGTGTTAAGTAATATAACATCAGCATCAGCAGCTTCTTCAGTTAGCTGATAGCCGTTGGTCGCATCTAGAAGATCAGCCATTTTCTGAGAGTCGTATTCGTTCATCTGACAACCCCAGGTTTTAATATGCAGCTTTTTGCTCATTGAAATATAGCCTCGTGTTCAATTCGATAGTGGCACAAACATGTGCTAGAAACAGGTATAAGTGGCGCAATTATTAAATTTTGCTCGACTTAAAGGACGCGTATTTTAGCTGGATACACGCTCAAAACCAAGTATAGATTTCATGTTTGTGATCTGAAATCAATATAGTATGGGTTTAATAAGAGAATTAAGCGAAGCGCTCACACAGAGCAAACTAATTACGATACAATCAAAGCAGAGTTAAGTCAGAAGTAAAATGATGAAAAACATGGCTAAAAATAATGTAATTGTAGTAGGCGGCGGCATGGTTGGCGCCGCTATGGCTATTAAATTAGCGCAACAAGGTAAAGCCGTACGTGTTATTGAAAAATACCCAATAGATGCATCACTAGTGCTTAGCAGTGATGCAGTTGATATACGAGTATCAGCTATTAACCGCTTTTCGGAAAAACTGCTTGATCAGCTTGGTGCTATGCCATTGCTGCGCGAAAATAGACTCGCTCCCTATGAGCAATTAGAAGCCTTTGAGCGTGGTAACGATCATTTATTATTTGATTGCCATGCCATCAATACCACGCATTTAGGTCATTTAATCGAGAATAAGTTAATTCAAGCAAGCTTATGGCAGCAATTTGGGCAGCATAATATTGAAATGATTAATCCTTCATCGGCTTTAACTGCAATAGAGCAAAACCCTGATAGCATTACCTTGCACTATAACGAACAAAGCTATACTGCTGATTTAGTCATTGCAGCCGATGGTGGGCAATCACAATTACGTAGCAAAGCCAATATTGGTATAACTGGGTGGCAATATCAGCAGCATTGTATGGGCGTGCTAATAAAGCTCGATGCACCACAACAAGTTAAAACATGGCAGCAGTTTACACCTACAGGGCCTGTTGCGTTTTTACCTATGCAAGCACCTTATGCAAATTTAATTTGGTATGACGATGCAAATACCCTCAAAGCATTTAAAGCCCTACAACCTAGCGCATTAAAAGCTCATATTATTGAAAAGTTTCCCAAGCTCGCTGGTGATTTTGAAGTACAAAGCCATGCTATATTTCCTCTAGCAAGGCAGCATGCTAATAATTATTCACAAGGGCGACTCGTTTTAGTGGGTGATGCGGCGCACACCATTAATCCTCTGGCAGGACAGGGTGTTAATTTAGGTTTTCAAGATGTGGCTGCATTAGCTGAAGTGTTGCGTACAGCAGATGATGTAGGTTGCCCGCTAATACTTAAAGAGTACGAGCGTAGTCGTCGTAACGCCAATTTATTAATGATGAGTATGATGGATGCTTGCTATTTTGGTTTTTCAAATCAAATAGCCTCGTTAAAATGGGCGCGTAACACGTTTTTAAAGTTAGCTAATAATGCAGGGCCGGTAAAAAACTGGGTGCTGAAATACGCAATAAGCGGTGAGCTTAGTTAAATAACAGTTAATAATACCAATCCGCAATAATACTTAATCATTTTGAGGGGCTAAACGTGTCGCTACCTGTGTTAAAAAATACTCATTTAGAACAACTAAATAGCGAATTTTTTGCCTAGCTATCAACACGTTTTTCCACCCTCAAAATAGCTCACTTAATTAAGCGAATTGGTATAAAAGGCTCAAATTTGGGTCTTTTTTTATGCCTGTAAAAAAATTATGTTGATTTATTAAGATAGAGGAAAAGATATAAATCAGGGGATTTATCAAGTCGTAGAACAGAGTAATCAAGGAAGTGTGCAAATTGGCTGGGATACCAGGATTTGAACCTGGGAATGCCAGGATCAAAACCTGGTGCCTTACCGCTTGGCGATATCCCAACTCTAAATTTGGATGATTTTAGTTCTAGTTAAAGAACATGGTGCGGAAGGAGAGACTTGAACTCTCACATCCTAAGATACTGGAACCTAAATCCAGCGCGTCTACCAATTCCGCCACTCCCGCAGTTCTTATTCTTATACAACATTCTTTGGTAGAAGAAGTTGGCTGGGATACCAGGATTTGAACCTGGGAATGCCAGGATCAAAACCTGGTGCCTTACCGCTTGGCGATATCCCAACTAAGAAATTGCTGATAATTTTAATTCTTATCAAAGAATATGGTGCGGAAGGAGAGACTTGAACTCTCACATCCTAAGATACTGGAACCTAAATCCAGCGCGTCTACCAATTCCGCCACTCCCGCAGTTCTTATTCTTATACAACATTCTTTGGTAGAAGAAGTTGGCTGGGATACCAGGATTTGAACCTGGGAATGCCAGGATCAAAACCTGGTGCCTTACCGCTTGGCGATATCCCAACTAAGAAATTGCTGATAATTTTAATTCTTATCAAAGAATATGGTGCGGAAGGAGAGACTTGAACTCTCACATCCTAAGATACTGGAACCTAAATCCAGCGCGTCTACCAATTCCGCCACTCCCGCATCGAGTATGCAGGTAATACTGTTTTGGAACCTAAATCCAGCGTCTAATTCAAGACAACTGCCAATTCCGCCACTCCCGCATTATCACTTTGAATTAATCAAAGAAATGGTAGTTATTTTAAACTCTTCATTGAGTTGCAATTTAACTCTTGCAGAGCCACTTCTATAAAAGAAATGGTGGCTAAGACGGGATTTGAACCTGTGACCCCATCATTATGAGTGATGTGCTCTAACCAGCTGAGCTACTTAGCCAT